>DATCEL010000033.1:0-8748 GCA_036510115.1 Caulobacteraceae bacterium | reverse complement strand
CGCCCACCCCGGTGATGCGCCCGGCCGGATCGTCGCGAATGTCCGCGGGGGCCAGAAAGATCCCCAGTCCGACGGCAAGCCAGGTCAGCCGTGCAGGTTTCATGCTGTCGCTCCCTCCTGGACTGGTGGCCTCGACGCTATCGCGCCGTTGCGCGCGGGTCGATGACGGAATTCGCGCCGCGCGAGCCGGAGGGCCGGGCGGCTATCGCGGCGCTGGAACGGCGTCGGCGTCGGGAACCGGGGTGGCGACCCGAATGGCCAGGATCAGCGCCGCCAGGCAAAGGCCGGCCGCGATCAGGATCGGCAGACCAACCAGATGAAGGCTCGCCTCATGCCGCACAGAATAGGCCAGCGTGGAGAGGTAGATCATCGGTCCGATGATGGCGCAGATGCCCATCATCGCTGAATTGGTCCCCTGCAGGCGGCCTTGTTCAAATGCCGGAACGCGCCGCGACATCAGGCTCTGCAGACCTGGCCCGATCAGTGCGCTCAGCGCGCCCAGCGGTATCGAGCTGACGAACCAGAGGGCCGTCGGCGCCAGGGCGTAGGTGGTGAAGGCGAGGATGGCGCTGCTAAGGCCGATGAGCAGGGCGCCGCGCTCTCCCACCCGCTTGACCACCCGACCGACCAGGGTCAGTTGGACGACGATGCTCAGGGCGCCGGTGGCGACCAGCATCAGCCCCGCGCCCAGCGGACCCCAGCCAAATCTTTGGCCGACATAGAGGACGAAGATGCTGGGGAAGACGTTGTGCGCCAATTGAAACAAGGCGAAGACGCCGGCCAGGCCCAGTAGATTGCGGCGAGACGACAACAGCTGGAAGGCGCCGACGGGATTGGCTCTCTTCCAGTCGAGCTTCGCGCTGCGCCGTTCCTTAGGCAGGGATTCCGGCAGGATGAAGAAGCCATAGAGCCAGTTGCACAGCGCCAGGCCGGCCGAGAAGAAGAACGGCAGACGCAAATTGATGTGCCCGAGTACGCCGCCGAGCCCCGGCCCGAGCACGAAGCCGATCCCGAACGCCGCCCCCATCAGCCCGAACGCCTTTGCGCGGTCTTGCGGCGCGGTGACGTCGGCGACGTAAGCGTTGGCGGTGGAGAAACTGGCGGATGTCACCCCGTTGATCAGGCGGCCGACATAGAGCCACGCCAGGGTCGGCGCCAGGGCCATGAACAGATAGTCCACGCCCAGTCCGAAGATGGAGATCAGCAGCACCGGGCGCCGCCCGAACCGATCCGACAGCATCCCTTGAATCGGCCCGAAGAAAAACTGCATCACGCCCCAGGTTACCGCGAACAACAGGGTGTATTGGGCCGCCGTCGCGGTATCGCCCCCCGCGAACTGCTTGACCAGATTCGGCAGCACCGGAATCATCAAGCCCAACGCCAGGACATCCATCAAGGCGGTGACGAAGATGAACAGAACCGCCGCTTTGCGCGGGCGGTCTTCGGGCAATGCCGGCGGCGCGGCGGGATTGTAAATGACGTCGGTCATGGGCCTCGCGGCGTCTTCAAGCACGCTCATAGGTCGCCGTCACGCGGGGACCGTGGACGCCGCGATTCAAGCAGACTCTTTGCTCGTGACTCATCATCGCCATGCCCTTCTGGCAGTTAATTGCGGATTTCAGCAATAGTTTTGTCATGAGGGAATTAACTCGTCAACCGTCAGGGACGCGTATGGTCCCCGCAGGGCGGTTGTCGGCCTCAGCCCTTGGTTAGGCGTCGGCGGTTGGCGCGAACCTTGCGGCGATAGTGCGTCAGCGTCTTTGACGCGGCCCCCGAAGCGGTCAGGCCAAGACCGCCCCTCAGCGCCAGGGACTGTAGGCTCGCCGCAGCGCGGAACTTCTCGCTGACCATACGCTGGGCCTCGGCCGCGCCGGCGGGGCCTCCGGCCGCGAGCTTCATCATCCGAAGGCCGATGACCGCGGAGGCTTCAAGGCCGAGAGACCAGGCGTTCATCCCCATGCCGAGCCACGGGATCCGCGCGCGGCGCATTCAGCCAGCGGCCAGGGCGAACACCCGGCCGGGCAAGGGCGTCGAACGGTCGCCGGCGGCCATGCGAGTCACCGCCCGCAGCGCATCGACGACAAGCTCGGTGGTGAAGGGCTTCGGTAGGCAGGCGAACGCGCCCGTCCCCATGAGCCCGCGGATTTCGTCGCACTGAGCCGTCGCGAATAGCACGGCTGTAGTGTATTTCCGCCACAACGCCGCGGCGACCTTGCGCCCGTCGCCAGGGCTGAGACTGACATCGACCACAGCCAGGTCGGGGTGAATTTTCTCCGCCAGGATGAGCGCCTCGCCCTCGGAGCTGGCCACACCGCACACGTCGTATCCTCCCTCTTCCAACGCCATCGCGACGACGAGAGCGGTAAGGGGGTCATCTTCAACGACGAGGACGCGGGAGCTAGTCATGGAGGGCTAACCTTCCAGACGCCGCCTCGTTCCATGCGCGACCATACCGCCGGTCAGCTCTTCTGCAGAACCTTGTCCGCCTTCCTGTCGATCTTGGCCCCTTCCGCCTTCGACATCCGGCCGGCCTTCACCGCCTGGCTGGCGCGCGCCTTGGCGTTGCGCGCATGGGGCTTGTCCTCGACCGGATAGGATCGGGTTTTCGGCTCCGCGAAATCCTTGGCCGGCAGCTTGTTTCGGTTCTTCGCTTTAAGTTCAGCCATGACGACCTCCTTCATCGTCAGCTTCAACGCGTCTCCGCCGGCGTTGTTCAGCCGCTCCTGGCCTATTCGCAGGGTCCGGTCTCACCAGTGTCCATATCGATGATGAAGCAATGCTCCTGGCCGCTCGCCGCGTCGCGGACGATGACGCGAAGTTCGCCTTCGAGGTCGTGCGGGTAGCGCTCGACATAGGCGATGGCGGCGGCCTCGAAGCTCGCCTCGGAGACGATGTGGCCGTGGTGAGCGTCGATGTGCCGGGCGCGAACATGGAAGGCGCGAGCGGCGATGGCGGCCTTGGGCATGGCGGTCTCCTCGCCAATGCAAACGCGCCGTGGGCGAAAAGGATTCGGCGTCAGGCGGCCGGCCGTTACCGCTAGAGACGTTTCAGCCGGAGCTTTAGCGCTAGGGCGTCTGAGGTCGCGGCCCCGAACTTGGTGTTGTCGAAGATGCACCACGTCGGCCGGCGCGCGGCGGATTCGATCAGGCTTCGCGCCAGTGGCGCCAGCCGCTCGGCGCCGTAAGGCGTCTCGTAGATCACTGGCGAACCATGCAGACGGTAATAGGCGCAGGGGGCGTCGACGGCGCTCTCGCCGGGTTCCGGAGCGACTGGTGGGTCGGCGATCACGCGGGCGACCCCGGCCTCGGTCAACCGGCTGGCCGCGATCTCGGAAAACCAGCTGGGATGCCTGGGCTCGCAGACCGTCACGGCGGCGCACGTCTCGCGCCAGGCATCGAAGAATCGCCCGACAACGCGGTCGTCGAACACTAGGCTCGGCGGCAATTGGAAGAGAACCGGTCCGAGCTTTGCGCCCAGGTGTTCGATCCCGTCGCGGAACGAAATCAACAGCGCCGTGGCGCCAACCAGCCGTTGGTCATGGGTGATCTGCCGGGGCGCCTTGACCGCGAAGCGGAAGGGAGCGGGGACGGAAGCGGCCCATCGCTCGTAGGTCGAACCCCTGTGCGGTCGATAGAACGACGAGTTGATCTCGACGGCGTCGAACTTGCCGGCATAGCGGACGAGCACCGGTCCCTCAGCCTCGAAACAATCGGAGGCGGTTCGCGGAATGGACCATCCGGCGGTCCCGACCCGGACCGGGGTGAAGCCGCTCGCCATCTAGCCGGCGCTCGCGCCGGTCCTGATTTCGGCTTCGATCGCCTCGTCGCTGACGGCCGTCCGGGCGATCAGCAGGCTGCACTTCAGATAGTCACTGATGTAGGAGCCGCCCGGCCCAGACCACCAACGCTCAAGAATCGTCCGTTTGCGGTGGCCGACGACCACCAGATCGGCGTGAACTTCCTTGGCGAAGCGGCCGATCTCCCGGGCGGGTTCGCCCGCCACTAGCCTCGCGACCGGCTCGAAGCCCAGTTGTTTCAGCCGTTCGACTCCGCGCTGAAGCAAGGCCTCATAGCTACCGCGCTGCTGGGCGACGACGCCGCCGTGGATGCCTTCGACGGTCCTGACGCTGGCGGTTTCCGGCACCACGGAAAGGATGAACACCTTCGCGCCGCAGCGCTTGGCCAGCAGCGCGCCCTCGCGGAGCGCGACAGCCCCTTCGAGCGAGCCGTCGTAGGCCAGGAGAATTCGCTTGAACATCGTTGCCGCGTCTCACCGGCGAGCGTCGAGCACCCGCGCGGCGGATAGTCGTCGTCCGACGCCAGCCTGTCCAGCGGTGGGCTCAGGAACTGGCCGGGCGAGCCAAGATCGGCCCGAGTTCTCCCATGCGCGGAAAACGGCTAGCCTGACCGCGAACACCGGAGGGCGAGGGTCATGAGCGCGGTGCAGCTGATCGGGTTGGCGGCGAGCCTGAGCCTCCTGGCCGGCTGGCGGCTCTACGCCTGCGTCCTGGCCACGGGGCTAGCCATGCGTTTCGGCTGGCTGCAACTGCCGACGCAGGTTCACGCCCTGGCCGTGCTGGCCAATCCTTGGGTGATCGGCGTGGCGGCGCTGGGAACGGCGGCCGAGTTCTTCGCCGACAAGGTCCCATGGCTCGATAGCCTATGGGATGGCGTCCACACCCTCATCCGGCCCGCGGGCGGCGCGGTGCTGGCCCTGGCCGTGGTCGACCCGTCGAGCCCGACATGGCAGGTGATCGTGCTCCTGCTGGGCGGTAGCGCGGCGCTCTTGAGCCACACCGCCAAGGCCGGCACGCGCGCCGTGGCCAATGTCAGCCCCGAGCCGTTCAGCAACCTGGTCCTCAGCTCCACGGAGGACGTGGTCAGCACCGGCGGCCTGCTCCTGGTCTTGTCTCATCCCGCCCTGGCGATCGTCGTAGCGCTGGTTCTGCTGGTCGTGGTCATCGCCGCTCTCGTGCTGGCCTGGCGCATCATCGGCAGCTTGCGGCGGATGCTGGCGCGGCGAAGCAAAGCGCCGGATGCGGTCTCAAGTCCTTAGAGCGCCAGATCGACACTCACCGGCGCGTGGTCGCTGGGCCGCTCCCAGCCGCGCGTCCCGTCGTGAATTTGGGCGTTTCCCGCCACCAGGGCCGGGGTCAGCCAGATGTGGTCAAGCCGCAGGCCGCGATTGGAGGCGCGGAAATCGGCGGCGCGATAGCTCCACCAGGTGAACAGTTTCGTCGGTTCCGGGAAGGCCGCGCGCACCGGATCGTGGAAGCGGAGGCTCGCGCGCAGGGCGGCCATGGCCTCGATCTCCGCCGGCGTGTGGCTGACCACCTTGGACATGAACTTGTGGTTCCACACGTCGTGCTCACCGGGGGCGACGTTCAGATCGCCGGCGATGATCAGCGGCGCGGCGGGATCGCGGGTCGCCATCTCGGCGGTCAGGCGGGCGAAGAAATCAAGCTTGTGGTCGAACTTACGGTTTTCGCCCCGGTCAGGAATGTCGCCGCCGGCGGGGATGTAGAGATTGTGGATCTCCACCCCGGCGATCCTGGCCGAAACGCAGCGAGCGTGGCCTTCGCGGCAGAGGTCGAGCGGGGCCGCCACCTCGATCGGCAGGCGCGAGGCGGTGGCGACGCCGTGCCAGCCCTTCTGGCCGTTGATGGCGATGTGCGGCAGGCCCGCGTCGATGAAAGCCTGGGTGGGAAATTCAGCCGCCTGGCACTTGATCTCCTGCATCAGCAGGACATCGGGCGCCTGTTCGGCGATGAACTTCGCCGCCTGTTCGGCGCGAAGGCGCACGGAATTGACGTTCCAGGTGGCGATCCGCAGGCGCATGGTCAGGCCGCCGGGGGCTTGGCGGCGGGGCTCGACGGCGCCAGCTCGAAAAAAGAATTGGGCATGGCCTTGGAAGGCGCGAAATCGGCCAAAGCGACGCGCGTCACACCGCCTTGCGGGTCGGTGATCAACCAGCCGGTGAGCGCAAGCGGCGCATCTCTGAACTCAAGGGCGATCTGGCCCTCATTCTTCCTGGAGACCTGGCGAGCGACAATGGAAAAGCCACCCGGTCGCCGCTTCACCGCGCCGATCTCGACCTGCTTGTCGATGCGGAGATCGCGCGACAACAGGACGCCGAGCGGCGTCGCGCCCAGCGGATAGGCGTCGAGGGTTCCCAGGCGGCGATTGAGCACAGCGACGCGAAAGCCGTTGGCGGCCACCACCAGCCCCGACGGCGGATCGTATTCGAATCGCGCCCGCCCGGGCCGCCGTAGATAAAACGTGCCGGTGGTGACGCGCTTGCCAGCGTCGGTTTGGGTGAAGCGGCCCATGGCGCTGGAGAGGCCGCGCAGATAGTCGCGCGCCTTCTCGACGAGGGCCATGTCAGCGTCGGGCAGGGCGGCGAACGCGGGAGAGGCGAGGGCGACGGCGAGAAGCGCCAGCGCGCCGCGTCGAGAGGGAAAAGCAGGCATGCGGCGTCTACATAGAGCCTCGACGCTCTCATGGGGAGAGGCGCCGTTCCCTACGGCGGCGGCCCGACGAGCACTTCGCGCTTGCCGGCGTGGTTGGCGAGGCTGACCACGCCTTCCTTCTCCATCCGCTCGATCAGCGAGGCGGCCCGATTGTAGCCGATCTGCAGGCGGCGCTGAATGTAGCTGGTCGATGCCTTGCGGTCGCGGGTGACGATGGCCACGGCCTGATCGTAGAGATCCGCTCCATCGCCCTCGCCGCCCAGGCCCATGGCGCCGTCGTCGCCATCCTCCTCGTCCATGGCGGTGACGTCGGGGACATAGTCGGGCTTGCCCTGGGCGCGCAGGAAGCGGGTCACGGTGTCGACCTCACCGTCGGAAACGAACGGTCCGTGCAGCCGGGTGACGCGGCCGCCTCCGGCCATGTAGAGCATGTCGCCCATGCCCAGGAGCTGCTCGGCGCCCTGCTCGTTCATGATCGTGCGCGAGTCGATCTTGGAGGTGACCTGGAAACTGATCCGGGTGGGGAAATTGGCCTTGATGGTGCCGGTGATGACATCGACTGACGGCCGCTGGGTGGCCATGATCAGGTGGATGCCGGCCGCCCGCGCCATCTGCGCCAGGCGCTGGACGGCGCCCTCGATATCCTTGCCGGCGACCATCATCAGGTCGGCGACCTCGTCGATCACCACCACCAGATAGGGCATCGGATCGGGGCGGATCTTCTCCTCCTCGAAGATCGGCCTGCCGCGCTCGTCGAAGCCGGTCTGGATGGTGCGGACGAAATGCTCCTTGCGCGCCTGCGCCTCGCGCGCCCGTTCGTTGTAGCTGGCGACATTGCGCACGCCGATCTTGGACATCCGCCGGTAGCGGTCCTCCATCTCGCGCACGGTCCATTTCAGGGCGACGATGGCGCGCTTGGGATCGGTGACCACCGGGGCCAGCAGGTGCGGGATGCCGTCATAGGCCGACAGCTCCAGCATCTTGGGGTCGATCATGATGAACCGCACCTCTTCCGCGGTGAGGCGGTAGAGGATGGACAGGATCATGGCGTTGACGCCCACCGACTTGCCCGATCCGGTGGTGCCGGCGATGAGCAGGTGGGGCATCTTGGCGAGATCGACGATGTACGGCTCGCCGCCGATGGTCTCGCCAAGCGCCAGCGGCAGGATCTGGCTCGCCTTCTCGTACTCGGCGCTGGACAGCAGGTCGCGCAAATAGACCGTCTCGCGATGGGCGTTGGGCAGTTCGATGCCGATGGCGTTGCGTCCCGGGACAACGCTGACGCGACAGGCGGCGACGCTCATCGACCGGGCGATGTCGTCGGCGAGAGCGACCACCCGCGCCGATTTTACCCCGGCGGCGGGGACCAGCTCGTAGAGGGTGACCACCGGCCCCGGCCGAATGTGGTCGATCTGGCCGCGAACGCCGAATTCGGCCAGGACATTTTCGAGAAGTTGGGCGTTCTGGCGCAGGGCGCTTTCGTCATAGGCCGCGGCCCGGGCCTTGGGCTTGGCCAGCATGGCCAGTTCAGGCAGCCGGAACCCGGAATGTTCGCTGAAGGGCAGGGCGGGCTGGGTCTCGCGCGCTTCACGCTCGGAGGCGCGACCGCCGCCTCGGGGCGGCCTGATAGCCAGCGAGCTTTCGCCGCCGGCTTCGTCGTCGGCTTCTTGGTCGTCGTCTTCCTCGTCACCGATCCCATCGACGGCGATGTCGGGCATGCGGAGGCGGGGCGCGGGCGCCTTGGCCGCCAGAGGGGGTTTGGCCCTCGCTCCACCGTTCAACAGGCCCAGCGGACGGCCGATGAACAGGCTCAGCGACATGGCGCCGAGGCTCGTGAGCGCGAGAATGCAGGCGGTGATCAGCAAGGGCGCCGGCGCCTTGGCCGCATCCAGCGGTTGGGAAAGCAGATTGACCAGGCCATCGCCCATCATTCCGCCGAGGCCGGCCGCGAGCGGCCAGGTCGCCGGTGGTGGTGGGGCGGACGCCGCTCCCGCCAGGCCGAGCACGCCGACGCCGGCCAGGATGACGCGCAGCGCCAGGCGAGACGGGCGCTTGGGCGGCGCGCCATCGATCGCCCGCTTCGCTCCGGCGAACACCAGCAGCAGTCCGATCGCCCAGGCGCCCACGCCGAGGCTTTGGAAGCCGATGTCGGCGAGGTTCGCGCCGATCGGGCCGAGGAGATTGCCGGTCGGCCCTCCGCCGGCGGAATCGAAGCTCGGATCCGAAGCGCTATAGCTCGCCAGGATGGCGATCATCGCTACGCCGACGAACGTGGCGAC
>DATCEL010000032.1:0-3125 GCA_036510115.1 Caulobacteraceae bacterium | reverse complement strand
GCGTGTCCTCCGCCAGAACCAGGTCGGCGCCGCCCAGCACATCCAGGGCGCGCAGGGTGATGTCGCGCAGATTGCCGATCGGCGTGGCGACCAGATAGAGGCCGGGCGCCAGCAAGTTGGGCTTGGGGGAAACGGAGCGTGGGCCGACCATGGGGTCGAGCCTTAAGCCGCCGCCCGCGTAGAGCAAGATGGTTTAGGGCGGAATCGCCCTAAGGCTGAATCTTGCTCTCGATTCAAAGTGTAGAGCTTGATTCAGGCTTCGCGTGCGAAGCCATCAAGCTCTAGGAGCCTGTCTGGATAATCGGCTCGACGGGCGGAGCGAAGCCTGATTCACTGGGTGTATGAGCAAGACATTTCGATCGTGGGACGTGGACCAGGGCTGGCTGCTGCCCGTTTCGGTTCATGACTTCGTGCCGGTGGGCCACTTGGCGCACTTTGTGCGGGACACCGTGCGCGAGGGGCTGGACCTGTCGGACATCCTTGGGGCCTACGAGGTGGATCGGGGCCAACCTCCTTATCATCCAGGCATGATGGTGGCGCTGCTGCTCTACGGCTACAGCCGGGGCGTTTATGCCTCTCGCCGCTTGGCTCAGGCTTGCGAGGAGCGGGTGGACTTCATGGCGGTGACGGGCCTGAACCGCCCGGACTTCCACACCATCGCCGAGTTCCGCCGTCGGCATCTGGCGGCCCTATCGGACCTGTTCGTCCAGGTGCTGAAGCTTTGCCAGACCGCGGGACTGGTGAAGCTGGGCCACGTGGCGGTGGATGGGACCAAGCTGAAAGCCAACGCCAGCCGCCACAAGGCGATGAGCTACGGGCGCATGAAGCGGATCGAACCGAAACTGGCGGCCGAAGTCGCCGACTGGCTGGCCCAAGCCGAGGCGGCGGACAAGGCCGAGGACGCCGAGCATGGCCAGCGGCGCCGGGGCGACGAGACGCCCGACTGGATGGCCAGTAAAGAGCGGCGTCTGGAGCGGATCCGCCAGGCCAAGGCGCAACTGGAAGCCGAAAGCGCGAGCGACTTGACCAGCTTCGATCCGGAAGGTCCAGGTCCCTCGTCGGGCATGCGCGAACGGGGCCATCGCAAGAAGACCGCCGATGGCGCGCCGCCGGACAAGGCGCAGCGCAACTTCACCGATGGCGATAGCCGCATCCAGCCCACCCGTGACGGCTTCATCGCCGGCTACAACGGCCAGATCGCGGTGGACGCGGCGCATCAGATCATCATCGCCCACAGGCTGGCGACCAACCCGGCCGACTTCGCCGCCCTGGTCCCGCTGATCGATCAAGCTCAGCGCCATCTGGGCCGCAAGCTCAGGGAAGTCTCCGGCGACACCGGCTTCGCCACCGAGGCCAATATCGCCGCCATGAACGCGCGAGGCGTCAAGGCCTATCTGCCGCCTGGGCGCGGCAGGCACGGCGCCGATCACCCCGCCGGCGAACGAACTCTCCTCAACAAACCCCTGATGGCCGCCATGGCCAAAAAGCTCAAACGCGGCGGCCGACGCTCGCGCTACCGGCTGCGAAAACAGACCGTCGAACCGGTCTTCGGCCATATCAAGCAGGCCAGAGGGTTCAGACAGTTCCTGCTTCGAGGTCTTCAGAAGGTCCAAGGCGAGTGGAGCCTCATCTGCACCGCCCATAACCTGCTCAAGCTGGCCAGAGCCGTAGGATAAGTCCTCCCGCCACAACTCCCGCCCCCCACCAGTTCCACTCATCGGGCCGGCAAACGATTATCCAGACAGGCTCCTAGGCGCCATCGGCGAGATCGGCGATTATCCGGTCCAGCACCGGACGGCCCCTGGGCGTCACCGTCAATCGCCCATCCCGCGGCTTGACCAGACCGTCCAGCACCGCGATCGCGTCGGCGGGTACGCGCAGTGCAGCCAGTTCACTCAGGACCACACCCTCCACGGTGCGAAGGCCCATGACCAGGCGCTCCAGGGCGACCGCCCGCGCGTCCAGCCGCTCGCGCGCGGCGCCGAGGCCGGCCGCCCTCACCCGATCGATGTAGTCGGCGACGCCGTTCGGGGCGGTGGTCGCCCACCGCTCTCCCGCCAGGGTGAGACGACCGTGCGCGCCGGGCCCGACGCCGACGTAATCGTCGCCACGCCAATAGAGGAGGTTGTGGCGCGAGCGGGCCGCCTCGCTCCGGGCGTGATTGGAAACCTCATAGGCCTCGAAGCCAGCCCTCTCCAGAACCGACTGGGTCGTCTCGTAGAGGTCGGCGGCGAGATCGGACGGCGGCGGGGTCAGCGCGCCGCGAGCCACCGCGCGGTGGAAGGCGGTCCCGGGCTCTATGGTCAGCTGATAGGGCGAGATGTGTTCGGCGCCCAGATCGATCGCCTGGCGCAGCTCGATCGCCCACGCCGCCGGACTCTGGCCGGGACGGGCGTAAATCAGATCCACCGAGAGACGGCCAAAGGCCCGCGCGGCGCGGGCGGCGGCGCGGCGTCCGGCCACCGCGTCATGATTGCGGCCCAAAAACCTCAGCGCCGCGTCATCCAGGGACTGAAGGCCAAGGGAAAGCCGGCCCACGCCCGCCTGAGCGAAAGCCATGAAGCGGTCCGCCTCGGCGTCGGTGGGATTGGCTTCCAGGGTGACTTCCAGGTCGGCGGCGGGCGTCCACAGGGCGCGGGCGGCCTCGACGATCCGGGCCACGAGTTCAGGATCCATCAACGATGGGGTGCCGCCGCCGAAATAGATCGAGGTCAGGCGGAGCGGGCCGGTCAGGGCGGCGTGGGCGGCGAGGTCGGCCAGGATGGCCCCGGCCAACGCTGACTTCTCCTCGCCCCGGTCGCGCACCACGTTGAAATCGCAATAGGGGCAGACGCGGGCGCAATAGGGCCAATGGACATAGACGCCGAGCGGTCGCTCGCTCAAAAAAGCGCCTCTTTGAGCGCCGCGAAGGCCAGGGCGCGGTGGCTGATGGCGTCCTTGGCGGCGGCGTCCATCTCGCCGAAGGTCTGCGCGCCGCCGCTCGGGAGGAAGATCGGATCGTAGCCGAATCCCCGCGTCCCGCGCGGCGGAAAGGTCAGCGCCCCGTCCACCCGCCCCTCGACCGTCACTACCGGGCCCTTCGGCCAGGCGAGCGCCAGGGCGCAGACGAACCAGGCCGCCAGATC
>DATCEL010000031.1:0-6078 GCA_036510115.1 Caulobacteraceae bacterium | reverse complement strand
CGATCGATATCCATGGCGGCGGCAACGATCTGATCTTCCCCCATCACGAGAACGAGCGGGCCCAGGGGGTGTGCGCCAGCGGCCACGCCAGCGCTGGCGCCTACGCCAACTACTGGCTGCACAATGGCTTTCTCAACATGGGCTCGGAGAAGATGTCCAAGAGCCTGGGCAATGTCGAATTGGTGCATTCCCTGGTCACCCGCTGGCCGCCGGAGGCTCTGCGCTGGGCGTTGCTGGCTTCGCACTATCGGCAGCCGCTGGCGTGGAGCGACGAAATTATCGCCGCGGCCAAGGCCGGGCTCGACACGCTCTATGGGGCGCTGCAGCGGGCGGCGGATGTGACCGCTTCCACCGACGCGCCGTCGCCGGCCTTCATCGCCGCCCTGGAGGACGATCTCAACACGCCCAGGGCCAATGCCGAGCTCTTCGCCCTGGCCCGGCGTCTGGAAGGCGGAACGACGAAAGAGAGGGTCCTGGCCAAGGGTCAGCTCCTGGCCTCCGGCGCTTTGTTGGGCTTTCTCGCCGCCGAGCCGGAGGCCTGGTTCCATGGCGGCGCCGATCCGGCGCTCGCCGCCAGGATCGATGGCCTCGTTTCCGACCGCGCCAAGGCCAGGACGGCCCGCGACTGGGCGCGCGCCGACGCCATCCGTGCCGAGCTTACCGGTCTCGGCGTTGAGGTTATGGACGGCGCCGCCGGGGCGAGCTGGAAGCTAAGGGAACAGGCCTGATGCGGACGAAAATCGAGCACCGCATCGGTGTGCGCACACCGGCCGAGGCGGTCTGGCGCGTACTCGCCGACATCGAGGCGTGGCCAAAATGGAATCCGCTCTATCCGAAGGCGGCGGGCGTCATTCGCATCGGCGCCCAGCTCGATCTCGAGGTCGTCCTACCGGGACAGGCGGCGCGCGCCATCCAGCCGACGATCGTCGACTGGATTCCCAACGAACAGCTCCTCTGGCGCCTGCGCCTCGCCGGCGGACTGGTGAAGACGACCCGCTATTTCGAGATCGAGGAACTGACTCCCGCCTCGTGCATCTTTTCCAACGGCGAGATGTTCGACGGCCTCCTCGGTCCGACCATCGCCAAGCGTCTGCGCCGCTCTCTGCGCGAAGGTTTCCGCGCCATGGGCGAGGCGGTGAAGACCCGGGCCGAGGAAGCGCCGGCGGGAGGCGAGGGCTGAGCGCTCACGACACCTTCCAACTCACCGACTTCTCGTCGCACCGCCAAGCGGGCAGCCCGGGCGGCTTTTCGAGCGGGCTTGGCGGGTTGGCGATCAGCGGGCGCGAGAGGCAGGCGTAGCGCGTCTCGTCGGCGATGTGATCCTCGCCCGCCGTGTCCAGATCCTCCGCGCGCATGGGGTCGTGCTGCAACACCGGCACGGTGCGGATGAAGTCGGCGCAAGTGTCGAAGATATAAAGCATCGGGCCGTCGTCATCGCCGGCGATCCGGGCGCGCACCTGGTCCCAGCCCGATAACGCCCCCGCCCGGCCGACGCGGGTGTTGTCGGCGGGGCGGAAGCGGCAGCCGGCGCGGGCCATGCGTTCGGCAATGGACGGACCGCCGTTTTGGCTGAAGATCGACGGATCGGCGACGCTGCTGGAGATGGTTTCGCCCTCGGGCTCGCGCTCCAATATGCCCCGGGTCACTTCCTCCGCGTCCAGCCGCAAACCGACGTTGGCGCGCGAGGCGCCATACCACTCGCGATAGCGAATGATCGCCCCGCGCGGGATCATGCCGCCGGGGTGAGGGAACCTGTCGGAGGCCACCGCCCACCAGCCGACACTGAACGGCGCGGCGAAGCCCCAATCAAAGGCGCGAAAGCGTGTCCAGCGATCGGGGACCGCGAAGGGTCGGACGACGTTTCGCGTCGACCACCGGTCGAAGAACGCCCCCTCGATGATGCTCCAATCGCCATCGAGCCAGGCGCGAACCAGTTCGGCGGAG
Source organism: Caulobacteraceae bacterium (assembly GCA_036510115.1). Taxonomy (GTDB): domain Bacteria; phylum Pseudomonadota; class Alphaproteobacteria; order Caulobacterales; family Caulobacteraceae; genus Acaudatibacter. Next base: position 4,134 of record DATCEL010000031.1, on the reverse strand, counting down.
CCCGACTGGCGCAGGCGGGCGACATAGAGCGGATCGGACTCATTGAGCTTGGGATTGTCGGCGAGCCGGGCGGGATAAACATCCGGCTCAGCCCATCCTCGTGGATTTCCGTCCACGGGCCAGGGTCGATATAGCGCGTCTTGACCCAGTTGTGACCGGCGCCGCCAGGATTGCAGGTTGCGCGAAAACGGCAGGGAACGCCCGTGGCGCTGCGCAGGCTGGCCTTGAGCTTGTCCACCGGCTTAGGACTGGGAAACTGGGTCAGTTCCTCGACATAGACCCGGGTGTAGCTGTGCCCCTGGTAGAGATCGGCGTCGGCGTCGTTGTCCAGATGTCGGAAATAGAGCACCGCGCCGGAAGGCCACTCGAAACGGGTTCTCGCCTCGCGCCAGACCGCCTTTTCCCCGCGATAGATTTGGCGCGCGCGCTCGATCGTCGGTTGGAGCGCCATTCGCGTCCGCCGAACCAGCAGTCCCTGGGCGCCGGCCCCGTGGGCGGCGGCGTGGAGGGCGAATTCCCCCAGCGCCGCGTCGGTCTTGCCGCCGCCGCGCGCGCCACCATAGACGACCTCGAAGACGTCACTGTTCACGAATGCTTCCTGCGGTCCCGCCTGGGGTGTCCAGTTCAAATCTGCGCCCTAAATATTGCATTATGCAATCCTCTGACGGCGAAATTAAGCCAGGTGAATTGGCATTGCCCGGGCCGAGGCTTTGAGGCATAAATGCGGCGAATTTGAACGAGGCCCTTGCTATGACCCTTTCGACCCTCACTCGCGGCTTGGTTGTCGGCGCGGCCGGAATGGCCTTGCTTTGCGCCGCTCCCGCCCTCGCCGGGCCGATCGATTGGACCCACTGGACGACGTTCACCACCGGCGCGACGACCGGCACGGCGGCGGGCACGGCGGGCGGCGTCGGCGTCAGCTACAGCGGGGAACTGGAGAACCTGTTCGCCAACTATCCGAGTTGGACGCCGGCCTTGAGCTATGTCGGCGGCACGGTCGGCAATGCGCCCCTGCCGTCCGACGGAATCATCCAGCTCTTTGGCGCCCAGCTCGACCCCAACGGCGCGCCCCTGGTCGACACCATCACCTTCTCCAAGCCAGTGACCAACCCCGTCATCGCCATCTGGAGTCTCGGCCAAGGCGGCTCCGCGGCCAGCTTCGTCTTCCCGGGCAACGAGCCGGTGACCATTGAGGCCGGCGGCCCCTCCGCCGAATACGGCGGCGGTTCGATCACTCTCTCTGGCAACACCATCTCTGGTTTGGAAGGGAACGGCACGATCCAACTCACCGGAACCTTCACCTCGATCAGTTGGACGACGCCGCAGTTCGAGAACTGGTATGGCTTCGCCGTGGGTGTGGTCCCCGAGCCGGCCACATGGGCGCTGATGTTGGCCGGCTTCGCGGGCCTGGGCATGGCCCTGCGCTCGCGGCGGATGAGATTCGCCCGCGCCTGACGGCGACTGACGATCTCGGACCCGCGAGGTAAGACGTCCTCGCCATAGACGGCGCCGGCGGAGCCTGCGAGGAGTGTCGCCCCGCGCTCTCCCAACGGACCCTGATGACGGCGAAACGCTCCAGCCTCGCTCGGCGACGCGGCAATCTCGACGCCGCCGGCGCGGCGCGCCTCAGCCGCTGGCTCGCGGACTATCGGCCCCTGCCCGGCGTGCCGGACGAACTGTTCGACCATACCGGCCGACCCCGCCCCTATTGGCTCGAGTTCCTCGGTGATCTGGCCGAATACCCGGAAGGCGATATCCGCGCCCGCTTCAGCCTCGCAAATCGGCACATCCGCGACACCGGCGTCTCCCACCGGGTGTGGGGCGAGGAGGCGGAGCGGTCATGGCCTCTCGGCCAGGCGCCGCTGATCCTGGGACCCGCCGAGTGGGCGACGATCGCCGCCGGCGTCGAACAGCGGGCGCGGCTGATGGAAGCGCTTCTGAAAGACATTTACGGCGACGGTCGGATGGTCCGTCAAGGCGCTGTGCCGGCGGCGGCGATCACCGGCTCGCCCGACTTCATTCGCCAGGTGCGCGGCGCCCCAGCGCCTGGAGGGCGCTATCTTCAGCTCTACGCCGCCGATCTCGGCCGCGGTCCCGACGGCCGTTGGTGGGTGCTGGGCGATCGCACCCAGGCCCCTTCCGGGGCCGGCTACGAACTGGAAAACCGCCTGGTCCTCTCCAGGGCCTATCCCGATCTCTACAACGCCATGAACGTGCGCCGCCTGGCGCCGTTCTTCGACGACCTGCGCCAGGGCCTGGCCGCCTGCGCCGAGCGCCACGAACCGCGCATCTGCCTGCTGACTCCCGGGCCTTACAGCGAGACCTATTTCGAGCAGGCCCACCTTGCCCGCTATCTCGGTTTCCTGCTGGTCGAGGGCGACGATCTCGTCGTCCGCGACGGCCGGGTGTGGGTGCGCACCATCGCCGGGCTGAAGCGCGCCGATGTCATTCTTCGCCGCGTCGACGCCGAATTCATCGATCCGCTCGAATTGAACAGCGCCTCGCGGCTCGGCGTTCCAGGGCTGATGGAGGCCGTGCGCGGCGGCGGGGTCGCGGTGCTGAATATGCCGGGCGTGGGCGTGGTCGAATCCAAGGCTCTCCTCGGCTTCCTGCCGGGCCTTTGCCACCGCCTGCTCGGCGAGGAGCTCCGGCTTCCCAGCGTCGCCACCTGGTGGTGCGGTCAGGCCGAGGAACAGGCCAAGGTCGTCAGCGATCCGGACCTTGTCGTCTCCAGCGCGTTCAACCTCCCCGAAGCCAGGCCCGAACGGGTGATGTCGGACCTCTCCAAATCCGAACGGGCCGAACTCCTCGCCCGCATCGCCGACCGGCCCGCCGATTTCGTCGGCCAGGAAGTGGCCAGGCTGTCGACGACGCCGGTTCTGCGTGACGACAAGCTCGAGCCGGCGCCGTTCGTGCTGCGGGTGTTCGCGACAGCGACCGGCGACGGATATTCGGTCATGCCGGGGGGCTTTTGCCGCACCTCCGATCGACCGGACGTTCGCGCCATTTCCATGGGCGAGGGCACGCGCACGGCCGACGTCTGGGTTATCGACGACGCGCCGGTCGAGCGGGTGACGCTGATGCCCAGCCAGGAGGACGTCGCGGTGCGACGGATTCTCGGCCATTTGCCGGGCCGCGCCGCCGACAATCTCTTTTGGCTCGGCCGCTATCTCGAGCGGGCGGAGGCGACCTTGCGACTTGCCCGCAGCCTGTGCGCCAGCCTGATGGACGCCGACGCCGCCATTCATGGGACGGGCGAGACCCTGGTCCAGATCGAGGATCTGTTGTTCGCCTGGGGCGCCCTCGGCGACGACGCCGGACCCCGCAACGCCCTCGACGCCGCTCGCGTCGCCCTGCACGACGAGACCGCCTTCGGCTCGGCGGTCAATCTGGTGCGCAAGGCGCGTCGTACCGCCTCGTCCATGCGCGAGCGTCTGTCGGCCGATTTCTGGGCCCTGCTTGTCGGTCTCGAACAGACTCTGGCGTCGCCGGGCGCGCTCTCCGAAGCCGACGCCCTGGCTCAGGTCGAGCAGGCGCTGCAGAGCCTGGCCGCTTTGGCCGGCCTGACCCAGGAGAACATGAACCGGGCCGCCGGATGGCGGTTCCTAGACATGGGCCGGCGGATCGAACGCGGGATCAACACCTGCCGCTTCACCCGCGCCCTGGCCGGCGAGGCGGCCACGCTCGACGACCTGGATCTGCTCCTCGATCTGGCCGACAGCCAGATCACCTATCGGGCCCGCTATCTCGTCGGTCTCGCGCTGACGCCGGTGCGCGACATGGTCATGCTCGACCCGTTCAACGCCCGCTCGCTCGCCTTCCAGGTCGAAACGCTCCAGGGCCATCTCGCCGCCCTTCCGACCCTGGTGGAAGACGGCATGCTGGAGCCGCCCGCTCGCATACTGGTTGTCCTGGCGACCGAGGTGGAGACGGCCCGGGCGGCCGCCCTCGGTCCGGAGCGGACGCGAGATTTCGAGGACGCGCTCGGCCGGCTCTCCACCGCCATCGGCGATCGCTATTTCCTGCAGGGCGCCAACGCCGTGCCAACGGTGAAACTGGGTGGTTTGGCGTGATCTACGAAATCCGTCATCGCACGATCTACACCTATGAGTCGGACGTCAGATATGCGCGCTG
>DATCEL010000030.1:0-2779 GCA_036510115.1 Caulobacteraceae bacterium | reverse complement strand
GCCTCATCGGCCGGCGCGGCCGGAAAAGAGCGAGGGCGGCCAAGCCTTCGAATTGGTCAGCGACTATGAGCCGGCGGGCGATCAGCCAGGCGCGATCGCCGAGCTGGTGGCGGGCGTCCAGGCGCGCGAGCGCGACCAGGTGCTCTTGGGCGTCACCGGTTCGGGCAAGACCTTCACCATGGCCAAGGTGATCGCCGAGACCCAGCGTCCCGCGCTCGTCCTCGCCCACAACAAGACCCTCGCCGCGCAGCTCTACAGCGAGTTCCGGAGCTACTTCCCGAACAACGCCGTGGAGTATTTCGTCTCCTACTACGACTACTACCAGCCCGAGGCCTACGTCGCCCGGACAGACACCTACATCGAGAAGGACTCGTCGCGGAACGAGCAGATCGACCGCATGCGCCACTCGGCCACGCGCGCGATCCTGGAGCGTGACGATGTCATCGTCGTAGCCTCGGTCTCGTGCATCTACGGTATCGGCTCGGTGGAGACCTACACCGCCATGACCTTCACCCTCGCGGTGGGCGACAAGGTCGATGAAAAACGACTGATGGCCGACCTCGTGGCCCAGCAGTACAAGCGCAACGACAACGCCTTCGAACGCGGGACCTTTCGGCGCCGCGGCGACACCGTCGAGATCTTCCCGGCTCACTACGAGGATCGCGCCTGGCGCATTTCAATGTTCGGCGACGAGGTCGAGGCGATCGCCGAGTTCGACCCGCTCACCGGCAGGAAGACGGCCGATCTGCCGCAAGTGCGAATCTACGCCAACAGCCACTATGTCACGCCGAGACCAACGCTCATCCAGGCGGTGAGCGCGATCAAGATCGAACTCAAGCAACGCCTCGACTGGCTGGTCGCCAACGGCAAGCTGTTGGAGGCCCAGCGCCTGGAGCAGCGAACCACCTTCGACATCGAGATGATTGAGGCGACTGGTAGCTGCGCCGGGATTGAGAACTATTCCCGCTATCTGACCGGACGCCGCCCCGGCGAGCCGCCGCCGACCTTTTTCGAATACATTCCCGACAACGCCCTGCTGTTTGTTGATGAGAGCCATCAGACAGTGCCGCAACTGGGGGCCATGTACCGCGGCGACTACAGCCGCAAATTCAACCTCGCGGAGTACGGCTTCCGCCTGCCGTCTTGCCTCGACAACCGGCCGCTGAAATTCGAGGAATGGGAGGCCATGCGACCGGCGACTCTGTTCGTCTCGGCGACCCCGGCCAAGTGGGAGCTCGAACGCACCGGCGGAGTGTTCACGGAGCAGGTCATACGGCCCACCGGATTGATCGACCCTCCGGTGGAGGTGCGCCCGGTCTCAAAGGACGGCTTTTCCCAGGTCGACGACACCATCGCCGAATGCCGCGAGGTCGCGCGCAACGGCTACCGCGCCCTGATCACCGTTCTGACCAAGAAAATGGCCGAGGACCTCACTGAATATATGCACGAGCAGGGCCTGCGCGTGCGCTACATGCACAGCGACGTCGATACGCTTGAACGCATCGAGATTATCCGCGACCTCCGGCTCGGCGTCTTCGACGTTCTGGTCGGGATCAACCTGCTCCGCGAAGGCCTCGACATTCCCGAATGCGGCCTGGTGGCCATTCTCGACGCCGACAAGGAAGGCTTCCTGCGTTCGGAAACCGCGCTCGTCCAGACCATCGGCCGGGCCGCGCGCAACGTCGATGGCAAGGTGATCCTTTACGCCGACAGCATCACCGGTTCGATGGAGCGGGCCATGGCCGAAACCAGCCGCCGGCGCGACAAGCAGGCGCAATGGAACGCCGCGCATGGGATCACGCCCGAAAGCATCAAGAGCCAGATCAAGGATCTGCTCGCCAGCCCCTATGAGCGCGGCGACCGGGTGACCGTGGACGCGGGCGTCGCCGAGGACTCCAGGCCGTTCCTGGGCAGCAATTTCCAGGCGACATTGCGCGATCTCGAAGGCCGCATGCGCGCCGCCGCCGCCAATCTCGAGTTCGAAGAGGCCGCGCGCCTGCGCGACGAGGTCAAGCGTCTGAAATTGCTCGATCTGGAATTCGCCAACGACGCCCTGACCCCGGCCGGCGAAACCCCGGACCGTCAGGTGGTCACGCGCGCCAAAGCCGAAGCGCGCAACCAGGCGGCGGCGCGGTTCAGGAAGGGCGGAAGGCGTTGATCACCCTGCCCTCGTGGGAGAGGCGATAAAGACCCGCCCCGACCGTTTCCGGCCGGAGCGGGTGGGGACGTCTGGTCAGTAGCTGTCGCCCATGTCCACGATCTGGCCCGAGGCCCGGTCGATCAACACCAGTTGGTCGCCGAGATAGATCCATTCGCAGCCGTACGGCGCCGGCGGCAAATCGTAGGCGTAGGGGTCGGAGACATAGTAGCCGCGCAGCTCGTAGGGAACGATGCCGCCAACTTCCCAGTCATAACCGTACCACCGCGAGTCGGGCTGGTAGTAGCCCCAGCCGGGGGCGAACCAATAACCGTCGCGGCGGCCTTCGTAACGTTCAAAGCCGCGCTGGCCACGCCACCAGCCGTCACCGCGGTCATGGCCGCGCCAGTTGTTCTGGCCCTGCCAGCGACCGTTGCGATCGCGGGTGTACTGGCTCCCGTTGCGATAGCCATTGTACTGGCCTTGGCCGCCGCCGTTGCGATAGCCGTTGTATTGGCCCTGGCGGTGGTCGCCCCGCCAGGTGTTCTGGCCGTTGGTTTGCCCGGGTTGGACGTAGCCGGACCCGCCGTGGGAGCGATTCCATTGCCCCTGGGAAGGGGCCGAACGTTGAACGCCGTACTT
>DATCEL010000029.1:0-12832 GCA_036510115.1 Caulobacteraceae bacterium | reverse complement strand
CGCGGCGACCGTCGGTTCCTCGGCCGTGATCGCCGGTGGCAGGTCTAGCGGCGCCTCGCCCGGCGCCTCTTCGGCTTTCGGCGCCTCGGTCACCGAGCCGTCCTCGGCCGACCGACGGCGGCGCGCGCGCGGCTTGGGGGTCTTCGCCGGCGTTGCTTCGGGCAATTCGACCCACACCTCTTCATCGACCGGCGCTCGCTCGAGCGTCACGGCTGGCGCGGGGGTCTCTACCGGAGCAGGCGTTTCGAAAGCGGCGACCTCTGTCGACCCGGAAAGCGGTTCCACCGGTTCGCCGTGACCGACCTCGGCCCGCGCCGTTTCGACCGGGCCGCGCCACTCATAGGCATCCTCGCCCGACAGCCGCGCCGGCCACGACCATCCGTAGACGTCGCTCGATCCTTCCCGCGGGCGGCGTCCGCCTCTGCGCCCTCGCCGCCGTCGGCCTTGTCCGGCCTCGCCCGCCGGGTCCGCGGCATCGGTCGATCGCGCAGCGACGGCGTCGCTGGCGGGAGCGCTCGGCTGCCCCTCGTCGCCGCGCCGCCCGCGTCTGCGGCGGCGTCCGCGCCGCCGGCCGGACTCATCGTCCGCGCCGGACGCCGCGCCATCGACCGAGACGGGTCCGGTGTCGTCCTCGACCTCGTCCTCGTCTTCTTCCTCATCGATCTCGATTTCGTCATCGACATAGGCGTCGTCGGCCGCGTCGGCGAGGCTCGGCTCGGCCTCAAGTTCGCGCGTCGCCTCGAACGGCGTGCTTGAGATCCGTTCGATCAGGTGATCGGACTGGGCCAGGGTTTCGTCGAGGACCACATTCACGAACAGGCCCTGGGTCCGCGCCAATCTCACCAGATAGTCGCGCTTGTGGTTGAGCAGATAGAGACCGGTCTCTTTGGAGGCGCGCAACACGACCTCGCCGCCGCCCTTGAGCGCTTCCATTTCCAAGGCTCTCAGCGCTCCCAGTGCGCTGGACTCGGCCGAGCGCACACGCCCGGCGCCGGCGCAGTGCTGGCAGACCTCGGTGGTGCCCTCGAGAATGCCGGTCCGCCGCCGCTGACGGCTGATCTCCATCAGTCCGAACGAGGAGATGCGGCCCATCTGGATGCGCGCGCGATCCTGCGCCAGGCAATCCTTGAGCACCTTTTCCACCGCGCGATTGTTCTTCGCTTCATCCATGTCGATGAAATCGATCACGATCAGTCCGGCGAGATCGCGCAGGCGAAGCTGCCTGGCGGCCTCGGCGGCGGCCTCGGTGTTGGTCTTCAGCGCCGTGGCTTCAATATTGCGCTCGCGCGTCGCCCGCCCTGAATTGACGTCGATCGCCACCAGGGCCTCGGTCTGGTTGATGACCAGATAGCCGCCCGATTTCAGCGGAACCGTCGGCGAGTAGATTTGCGCCAGATGGTCCTCGACTTTGTAGGCCGCGAACAGCGGGGCGGGCCCGCGATAGTCTTGAACCTTCTTCGCCTGCGCCGGCATCAGCATGCGCATGAAGTCGCGCGCCTCGCGGAAGCCGAGTTCGCCCTCGACCAGCACCGCGTCGACATCCTTGTCGAACAGGTCGCGGATCGCCCGCTTCACCAGATCCTCTTCCTCATAGATCAGGGCCGGGGCGATGGAATGCAGGGTGGTGTCGCGAATGTTGCTCCACGCGCGCGAGAGATATTCATAGTCGCGCTTGATTTCCGCCTTGGTGCGCTTGGCGCCCGCCGTGCGGACGATGAGGCCCATGCCCTTGGGCACGTCGAAATCCTGGACGATGGTGCGCAGGCGCTTGCGGTCGGCGGTCGCGGTGATCTTGCGGCTGATGCCGCCGCCGCGATCGGTGTTGGGCATCAACACGCAATAGCGGCCGGCGAGGGAGAGATAGGTGGTCAGGGCCGCGCCCTTGTTGCCGCGTTCTTCCTTGACCACCTGGATCAGCATGATCTGGCGGCGCTTGATCACTTCCTGGATCTTGTAGCGACGCATGAGCCGCCGGCGCCGCCGCGCGACCTCCTCGTCGACCTCGTCTTCATCATCGCCGCCCAGGCTGTCGGATTCGTCCTCGCTCGCGGACGGCGCCGGCGGAGGCGCCTGGTCGTCATCCTCCTCCTCGGTCTCGCGCATCAGCGCTTCGCGGTCGGCGTGGGGGATCTGATAGTAATCGGGGTGGATTTCGTTGAAGGCCAGGAAGCCGTGACGGTTTCCGCCGTATTCGACGAACGCCGCCTGCAGGCTCGGCTCTACCCGGGTGACCTTGGCGAGATAGATATTACCGCGCAGCTGCTTCTTGGCGCGGCTCTCGAAGTCGAAGGCTTCAACCTCCGAGCCGGATAGCATCACCACCCGGGTTTCTTCCGGGTGGGCGGCGTCGATCAGCAATTTCTTTGACATAGGGGGAATCTCCGGGGCGCCAGGCGGATCGAAGATCCGGGCGCCGGCTGCGAGCGCGCGCGCCTGCGACAGCGCCGATCCGGCGGACGCGAAGGGCGTCTTGGCTCGGGATCGGGGTCGGAGAAAAGGCGGCGCCGCCCATGGGTTGTTGTTCTCTTTGCTGCGCTCTTTCTTCCGCGAAAGAACGCCAATCGGATGACGCGTCCACGCTCATGAAGCGCTGGCCCGACGCGGGGGGCGCAAAATCGCTTTTGAGTCCGAGGACCGCGCATGCGCGCAATCAATGTATGGGAACGCACACTGAAAGGAAAGCGGCGCTTTCGGCTCTGGCTGCGGCGTCAGGCCGCACGGCGGCAAGCGCGTGAGGGCACGTCCTGAGCGAGTCCCTTAACGCTTTGTGCACGGGCCCGCACCCATAACCGCCACCGTTTTTCCAGGGCTGGCCGAGACAATGTCGTGGCGCGGGTGAAGGCTAATCGATGGGTGAAGGCGGTGGCGGCGCTCAGCGCGGCGCTGGCGGTCGCCATCCCGGCCTGGGCGCAAACAGCCGGCGTCGGCATCCGTTGGGGCGTCACCACGGCCAGGACGCGGCTGGTGATCGATAGCCCGACCCGCGTCCTTGTCACCGCCGAACCTGGCGACAACGGTCGGATGACCTTTGCTCTCAAGGGCCTGACGCTCGCCGACGAGTCGCGGGGCGAGGGGCGCGGCCGGGTCAAGGACTGGCGCCTGAACACGGCGGACGATGGCGCGCGTCTGACCCTCGACCTCGAACCTGGGAGCGCGGTCGCCGAGCGTTTCGCCATCGCGCCGAAGTCCGACGGCGCCGGCTATCGCTATGTCATCGACATCACTGCGTCCTCCGCGCGCGGCTTCGGCGAGGTCAAGATCGAACGGCCGCGCGCCGATGCCGACGGCGTCGCCGTGGTCGCCGTTGCGCGAAACCGACAGGCGCCGCTCGCGGCGCTCGGTCCGCGCCAGCGCAAGGTGATCGTCATCGACGCCGGCCACGGTGGCCACGATCCCGGCGCCCGAGGCGCCGAGGCCAACGAGAAGGACATCACCCTGGCCGCCGCCCTGCATCTTCGCCGGCGCCTCTTGCGCGACGGGCGCTACAAGGTGGTGATGACCCGAACCAAGGATGTGTTCGTGCCGCTCGAAGAGCGTGTGCGCATCGCCAGGCGCGCCGGGGCCGATCTGTTCATCGCCCTGCACGCGGATTCGGCCGGAGCGGACGACGCCACCCACGGCGCCAGCGTCTACACCCTCTCTGGGCACGGTGAGAGCCGGGTGAGGGAAGTCATGGGCGCACATGAGTGGTTCAGCCGCGCCGCGCCGCGTAACGATCCGGCGGTCAAGGGCATTCTGATCGACCTCACCCAGCGCACAACTCTCAACCGATCGAACGAATTCGCCCAGGTGCTCGTGGACCGAATGAGCGAAAAGATCGACGTTCTGCCGCGCACCCACCGCGACGCCGGCTATTTCGTGCTGCTGGCGCCCGACGTGCCGGCGGTCTTGCTGGAGATGGGCTTCATCACCAGCCACGAAGACGCCGCGCGCCTCACCGATCCAGTCAAGCGCAATGCGCTCATGGACATGGTCGCGCGGGCCATCGACGACTACTTCCGCCCCGAAGTGAAACTGGCCGCGAGCTGAGGCGCCGTTGGCGCCCGTGACGAACGGCGTTAGAGCATCGTCGCGGCGGAGAGGGCGATCCGCGGAGGTCTAGCGGCGTTGCAGCTCTTCGATCGGCGAATCCCCTTTGGCGGGGTCCTGTTCAGCGCCGTGGTCGGTCTGGCGGGGGTGTGCGCGGCCATCTACGCCGGCGTGCTGTTCGGCCAGATGCCCGACGCCAACGAATTGGCGGATTTCCACCCACCCACGGCCACCCGCGTCTATGCCTGGGATGGCACCCTGATCGGTGAGTTCTCCAAGGTCCGGCGCATCTACGTTCCCTATGACCAGATGCCGCCCAGGCTAATCTACGCCTTCCTGGCCGCCGAGGATCACAACTTCTTCCAGCACGGCGGCGTCGACGTGAGCGGCATCGGGCGGGCACTGATCAAGGACGCGTTCAACGCCCTGCAGGGAAAGCGCCCCGAGGGCGGTTCGACCATCACCCAGCAGGTGGCCAAGAACATCCTCCTGGACAATCAGGTGACCGTCGGTCGCAAGCTCAAGGAAGCGCTCATCGCCGAGCGTCTCGAGCATATTCTGTCCAAGCGGCAGATCCTCGAACTCTATCTGAACGACATCTGGCTGGGCTACCGATCCTTCGGGGTTGGCGCGGCGGCCTTCAACTACTTCGGCAGGGCGATCAATGACCTCAGCCTGGCCCAATGCGCCTATCTGGCGGCCTTGCCGAAAGGGCCGGACAACTATCAGCCGGTGCGCGACAAGGCCGCCGCCATCCGTCGGCGCAACCTGATCCTGCAGAACATGGCCGATTACGGCTGGGCCACCCAGGCGGAGGTCAACGTAGCCAAGGCCGAGGATCTCACCGTCGAAGCGGCGCCGAGCCGTTCAAAATATCACGACGCTGACTACTTCGTGGCCGAGGCCAAGCGGGAGGCGACCCAACTGAACGGCGTCGGGGCGGGGGTCAGCAACGGCGGCTACTATATGCGCACGACCCTCGATCCCAGGCTGCAGACCGCGGCGCGGATCGCGCTGATGGACGGCCTCGAGACCTACGACCATCGTCATGGCTGGCGCGGGGCCTGGGGCAATGTGCCGATCGAGCCGGGCTGGCAGAAAGCCGCCCTGGCGGCGACGCCGCCGTCCGAACGCGGCGCCTGGAAGGCTGCCGTGGTCACCCACGCTGGCGGCGACGTCCAGGTGCAGACCGCCGACGCCAATACTATCGGTTCGCTCCTCGGCGCCGACGTCGCCTGGGAACAGGCGGGCAAGGGGCTCAAGGTCGGCGACCTGATCTTCGTCGAGCCGGACGGCGCGGGCCATTTCCATCTGCGCCAGATCCCGCAGGTCAATGGGGCGCTCGTCGCCATGGAGCCCGACACCGGCCGCGTGCTGGCCATGGTCGGCGGCTACAGCTTCTCGCTGTCAAACTTCAACCGCGCCACCCAGGCCCTCCGGCAGCCTGGCTCTTCATTCAAGCCGTTCGTCTACGCCACCGCCTTGGAGAGCGGTCAATTCACCCCGGCCAGCGTGGTTCTCGACGCGCCGATCAGCCTGCCGGGCTTCAACGGACAGGTTTGGCGGCCGGAAAACTATGAGCACAAGTTCCTCGGGCCCCTGGTCTTCCGCCGAGGGCTAGAGCTTTCGCTCAACACCATGACCGTGCGCATCGCCCAGCAGGTCGGAATGCGTCGCATCATCGACACCGCCAAACGGTTTGGCGTCGTCGATCACATGGACCCGGTGCTGGCCATGGCCCTTGGCGCGGGCGAAACCACGCCGTTCCGGATGACCGGCGCCTATGCGAGCTTCGTCAACGGTGGCCGCAAGGTCACGCCGCACCTCATCGAAGAGGTCGAGAACCGCGACGGCAAGCTCATCTATCGCGCCGACGCTCGCGAATGCCCCGACTGCGACGGCGCCTTCACCGGCGCCGACGGGCCCGATATTCCCTACGCCGGCCAACAGCTTATCGATCCGATCACCGCCTATCAGATCGACACCATGCTCGAGGGCGTGGTCCTGCGCGGCACCGCGACCCAGGCCAATGTTCTGGGTCGTCCGATCGGGGGCAAGACCGGCACTACCAACGATTTCCGCAGCGCCTGGTTCATGGGGTTTTCGCCGCAGATCGTCGTCGGCGTGTTCGTCGGCTATGACGACAACCGCTCGCTCGGCAAGGGCGAGACCGGGGCCGTGGCCGCCCTGCCGGTGTTCATTGAGTTCATGCAGGAGGCGCTCAAAGGCTATCCGGTGATGGACTTCAAGGCCCCGCCCGGAACCAAATTCGCCAATGTCGGGCCCAACCGGGAGGCTTTCCGGCCGGGCACCGAGCCGCACGCCCAGGCCGTAGCGCTGAGCGCCCCAGGGGTCGGCGCCAGACCCTTCGCGATCACCCCGGCGGCGCCGCTTTCGCCCCCACCCGCCGACACGCCGAAGCCGGCCGCCGCGGCGAAACCCGCCGGCGATGAGAACAAGGGATTGAATTGACGCCGGCCGCCGCCTAACTGGCGCGGCTCTCCCGTCCTTTCCTGAAGCGAGTCGTTTCTCATGCGCGCGGATATCGAGGCCAAGGCGGCCGATATCGAGCAGTCCGTCGGTCTGCTCAGGAGGCGTCTTTGACTGGGCGCCCGCGCTCAGGCGCCTCGACGAGCTGAACGCCCGGGCCGAGGATCCCACGCTGTGGAACGACTCGGCCGCCGCCCAGACGCTCATGCGCGAGCGCACCCAACTCGCCGACCAGGTCGAGGCGGTCCGCCGCCTGGAGCGTGAACGCGCCGACGCGCTCGAGTTCGCCGAACTGGCCGAGGCGGAGAACGATCAGGCTTCGCTCGACGACGTCTCGGCGCAACTCCAGAGTCTGAAGGAGACCGCGGCGCGGGCCGAGCTCGAGGCGCTGCTGTCGGGCGAAGCCGATGGCGCCGAAGCCTATGTCGAGATCAATTCCGGCGCCGGCGGCACCGAATCCGCCGACTGGGCCCTGATGTTGCTGCGGATGTACACGCGCTGGGCCACCGCCCACGGCATGGAGGTGGAATTCATCGAAGAGACCGCCGGCGACCAGGCGGGGATCAAGTCGGCCACCGTCAGGGTCGCCGGGAAGAATGCCTATGGCTGGCTCAAGACCGAGGCGGGCGTCCATCGCCTGGTGCGGATTTCACCGTTCGATTCGGCCGCGAAGCGCCACACCAGCTTCGCCTCGGTGTGGATCTACCCGGTGGTCGACGACACCATCGAGATCGAGATCAATCCCGCCGACGTGCGCACCGACACCTATCGCGCCAGCGGGGCCGGCGGTCAGCACATCAACAAGACCGATTCCGCGGTCCGCCTGACCCATGCGCCGACCGGCATCGTCGTCGCCTGCCAGACCCAGCGCTCGCAACACCGCAATCGCGACGAAGCCTGGAAGATGTTGCGCGCGAGGCTCTACGAACTGGAGCTGCAAACCCGCGCCGCCGCCGCCCAGGCGGTCGAGGATCAGAAGTCCGACATCGGTTGGGGGCATCAGATCCGATCCTACGTCCTGCAGCCCTATCAGATGGTCAAGGACCTGCGCACCGACGTCGAAACCTCTGACACGGCGGGCGTCCTCGATGGCGACCTCGACCGGTTCATGGCCGCGTCGCTCGCTCAGAGCGTGGGGGCGACTCGCGGCTAAGTGACGGAACCACGCGCCGTCGCGGCCATTGACTAAGCCCAACTCACGGAGTTCCCATGCTCGGCGCGACCCTCGTCCTGGTTCTGATCGGTTTGTTTATCGTCGCATTGCCGAGATCGGGTCCGAGCGGATCGTGGACCATTCTGCCGAACGGAGGTTCCGGTCTCCTGATGGTCATGGTGGTGACGCTGGTTTTAGTCGGAAGGATCTAGGTCGGAAGATGGTTGAGACGCCGCCATCGGGGCCGTCGGGCCAGACCCGCGTGGACATCGGCGAGACCGAGGCGCGGGGCGCGCGCAGGGTCGGATACATCTGGATCCTGGTCGCCTCGCTGGCGATCGCGGTCGTCGTTCTGGCGCTCATGCTGGTCTACTTCTCCGGCAGCCTCAGCGACGCGAACCGCCGCGGCGGTCCAGCCTCGATCCCCAAGGCCGACGCCGCCAACTTCCACACCCCGCCTCCACCTCCAGCGTCGTAGATCTACCTCTCCCTCGAGGGAGAGGTAAGTGCACGAGATCCCATCGACTTGCGGCCATCGGTCTCGGTATGGTTGCGGGTCACGGGCGGGGAGTGGGCTGCAGATGAAAACCTTGGCCGCGGGGCTGACCGTCTTGCTTCTGGCGCAGGTCGCGACGGCGATCGCCGCTGATCGACCGGCGGCGACACTGACGCCGCGCGATCTCTTCGCCCTGCAATACGCCGCCGACCCCGAGATCCGGGCCGACGGACGCGAGATCGCCTATGTTCGGGTGACCTTCGATGAGATGAGCGACCGGGCGCATCGGTCGATCTGGATCATCGACACGGCCAGCGGCGCGCAGGCTCCACTCGGCGGCGGCCCGGCCGCCCAATCGACTCCGCGTTGGTCGCCGAGCGGCGACCGGCTGGCATTCGTTTCCGCCGATGAAAATGGTCACCCACAGCTTTGGGTTCGCTGGCTGGCCACCGGCGCGGCGGCCAAGCTGGCTGATCTGCCGGCGGCGCCCGACGACGTCGCCTGGTCGCCAGATGGCCGCCAGATCGCCTTCTCCATGCTGGTCGAGGAAAAGCCGCCCACCCTCGGGGCGCCCCTGCAAAAGCCGGAGGGCGCCAAGTGGGCCGAGCCGCTGCAGATCGTCACCGCCCTGCACTATCGCGATGATGGCGAAGGCTATCTGAAGCCGGGCTATCGTCAGTTGTTTGTCGTCGCCGCCGATGGCGGTGCACCGCTCCAACTCACCTACGGCCCCTTCGAGGCCGGCGGCCCGATATCCTGGGCGCCGGACGGCGCCTCGATCGTCTTCAGCTCCAATCGCGACAAGGACTCGGAGCTCGATCCCCTCGCTTCGCGCATCTGGGCGCTCGACATGCGCGGCGGAAACCTCACAGCGCTCACCACCCAGCATGGACCATCGGCCGAGCCGGCTGTGTCGCCGGATGGCCGCCAGATCGCCTGGGTGGGATTTCCGGACCGGGGGCGCGGCTATGAAAACGCTCAACTGTGGCTGATGAACCGCGACGGATCGTCTCTTCGCTCGCTCACCGCCGGATTCGACCGCTCGGTGGGCCGTCCACGCTGGTCGGGCGACGGCAAGTCGCTGTTCGTCGCCTACGACGACCGCGGGGCGACAAAGCTCGCCCACGTGGATCTCGCCGGCCACGTGGAGACCCTCGCCCGGAACCTCGGCGGTTCGGAGCCGGACCGACCCTACAACGGCGGCGCCTTCTCCGTCAGCCTGCGCGGCGTGGCTGCCTTCACTCTGGGCGCGGTCGACCACCCAGCCGATATTGGCGTCGCCGGGGGCGGCCCCGAGCGCCGGCTGACCGACCTCAACGCCGGCCTATTCGCCGACAAGGCTCTGGCCAGGGTCGAACCCCTGGCCGTGGCGTCCTCGGCCGACAAGCGACCGATCGACGCCTGGATGATGACCCCGCCTGGATTCGATCCCTCGCGGAAATATCCCTTGATCCTCGAAATCCACGGCGGCCCGTTCGCCGCCTACGGTCCGAGCTTCGCTTCGGAACTGCAGCTCTACGCCGCGGCCGGCTATGTGGTGGTCTACGCCAACCCCCGCGGCTCGACCTCCTATGGCGCGGACTTCGCCAATCTTATCGACAAGAACTATCCGAGCCAGGACTACGACGACCTGATGAGCGTGGTCGACGCGGCCATCGCCAAAGGCTCGGTCGATCCCAACAACCTGTTCGTCACCGGCGGTTCGGGGGGCGGGCTACTCACCGCCTGGATCGTCGGCAAGACGGACCGGTTCCGCGCCGCCGCCGCCCAGAAGCCGGTGATCAATTGGACAAGCGAGGTCCTGACCGTCGACCTCTATGCTTTCATGGCCCGATATTGGTTTGGCAAAATGCCCTGGGAGGATCCCGACTTCTACTGGCGACGCTCGCCGCTCTCACTCGTCGGCCATGTGACCACGCCGACCCTGGTCATGGTCGGCGTCGAAGACCACCGGACGCCGCCCAGCGAAGCCGAGCAGTTCTTCCAGGCCCTCCAACTCCGCTCCGTGCCGACGGTTCTGGTGCGCGTCCCCGGCGCGTCGCACGAGGGCCTGGCCGATCGTCCCTCGCAGGAGGCGGCGGAAGCCAGCGCCATACTGGCCTGGTTCGGAAAGTACCGGACGAACTGAACCGTCAGCGCGGCGCGGCCTCGTCGTAGAAGCGGGCGAGGTCGGCCTTCATCTGGGTGAGCGCCTGGGGGTTCAGATAGACCATGTGCCCGGACGGATAGTAGGCGAAGCGCACATTGCCCTTCAGTTGCGGGTCGAGTTGCATGTGCCCAAGATCATATTCGGTGCCGAAAAACGGCGTCGCCAGGTCGTAGATGCCGTTCAGCGAATAGAGCAGCAGGTGCGGGTTCTGGCGCATGGCCGCTGACAGATCGAGCGCCACATCGGCATCATTCGTGTCGTTCGACCCGCGCGCGCCCGGCGGCCGGTGGCGGAAATCCCACTGCAGGCCGGCCTGATAGTAGGTCGGCCGATAGCTGAGGTCGGTATGGTAGTTGAGCTCGCTCGTAAGGTAGTGGTGAAAGGCCGAGACGAAGGCGCCGGTGATGCCGGTGTCTGACGGATCGTATTCCGGGTTTTCGCCGGCGGCGTCGGTGTCGATGCCGGTGAAGCGGTCGTCATACCGCCCCATGGTCAGTCGCTGGTCGCGCAGCAGCTCCTTGCGGAAGCGCGAGGGCGGGACGCGAAGATCGTTCCGCAGGATGTAGTCCGCCGGCAGGCCGATATAGGTCGAAAGTTTCTGGGCGATAGCGGTCCGCGTGGCGTCGTCGAGATCCTGACCCTCGGCCAGAGCCTCGGAGTAGGGACCCCGCGCCCAGGCGCGCACCTCCCGGAGGAAAGCCGGCAGATCCGCCGGTGGGTTGGCCAGGCGATTGTGGAAGGCCGCCGCCGCCGCATAGCTCGGCAGGTAGTTGACCATTTCCCGGTCGAAGCCCGGATCGCGCCGGCCGTAGTTGAGGATCGAGGATAGCAGAATGACGCCGTTGAGCTGCACGCCGTCGCTCTGCAGACGATAGGAAAGCCCCGCCGAGCGCGTGGTCCCATAGGACTCGCCAAAGATGAACTTGGGCGCGTTCCAGCGGTCGTTGATCGTCAAATAGCGTTCGATGCCGCGAGCGAAGGCGTCGATGTCCTGGTCGGTGCCCCAGAAGGCCGACAGCTTGGTGTCGCCCAGCGGGCGCGAAAAGCCGGCGCCCATGGCGTCGAGGAAGACCAGATCCGAACGGTCGAGCAGGCTGTCGTTGTTGGCCACCATCTGAAACGGCGCATTGCGCGTCGCCTGCGGCGAGTCGGTCACCACCCGCACCGGACTGAGCGAGCCCATGTGCAGCCACAGGGTCGAGGAGCCTGGGCCGCCATTGTAGAAGAATGTCACCGGCCGGGCCGATCCGCGCCCTTCGCCCAGGGTGTAGGCGACATAGAACATGCTGGCCGTCGGCTTGCCCTCGTCGTCGCGGAGGGTCAGCGTCCCGGCCGTGGCCGTATAGGCGACCGCGCGGCCGCCGATGACGCCTTGATGATGGGTGACGCTGCGGACCTCGACGATTGGCGCCAGGGCGATGTCCTGATCCGATAGGGCGCGGCAACTGGCGCGTTCGGCCCTGGCGTCGGCGTGACTGGTTTGGCCGCTGCTTTCTGGGACCGCGGCGGCGGCATGATCGCATTCTGAGTCCGGATGAAGATTTTCCACGGCCCGCGGACGGTCGGTTTCGCCCGGCTCGTCCGGCGCCCGCTCCGCGCCGCGCGCGGGCCTGGCGGCGGCGCGGGTTTCGTGCGGCCGAGCCTGGGCGGCCATGGATGCGTCCGGTCCGGTGGTCTGGGCCCAGGCGGGTGCGGACATCGCCAGAGCGCAGGCGAACGAAAACAGGCAGGAACGCACGGCGAAACCCCTCAAGTTCATGGTGGAGGCCGCCGGACCCTAGAATTCCACACCGGCCCCATCAAGGGCGGGGAGGGCGGTAAATCCTTAGACCGCCCAGTTTTCTTGCCGTCCGCGCCGGGCTATGGCTGCGTCCCCTTCCGGAGGCCCGCATGACCGGCATCATCGACATCCTGGCGCGCGAAATTCTCGACAGTCGCGGCAATCCCACGGTCGAGGTGGATGTGACCCTGGAAGATGGCGCCTTTGGCCGCGCGGCCGTGCCCTCGGGCGCCTCGACCGGCGCGCATGAGGCGGTCGAGCGGCGCGACGGCGACAAGGCGCGCTATGGCGGCAAGGGCGTTCTGGGCGCTGTCGGGGCGGTGAACGGCGAGATCTTCGATGCTCTGGCCGGCTCCGACGCCGAAGACCAGCGCCGCATCGATCACCTGCTCGTCGATTTGGATGGTACGCCCAACAAGAGCCGCCTGGGCGCCAACGCCATCCTGGGCGTCAGCCTCGCCGTCGCCAAGGCCGCCGCCGACTCGGCCGCCCTGCCGCTCTACAAATACGTCGGCGGCGTCGGCGCCCACGTGCTGCCCACGCCGATGATGAACATCATCAACGGCGGCGCCCACGCCGACAGCGCCATCGATGTGCAGGAATTCATGGTTCTGCCCACCGGAGCGGCGACCTTTTCCGACGCCTTGCGCATGGGTTCGGAGATTTTCCACGCCTTGAAGACGGCGCTCGTGGAGGCCGGCCACAACACCAACGTTGGTGACGAGGGCGGTTTCG
>DATCEL010000028.1:0-2302 GCA_036510115.1 Caulobacteraceae bacterium | reverse complement strand
ACATCGCCTCGCGGTCGCCCGGGGTGGCTGTCTTCATGCCTTCTTCGTTTCCGTAAATGAGCAGCATGTACTGCATGGGTCTCTCCTTGATGGGTGCGTTTCGGGATCAAATCGTCCGCCAGTCAGTCGATTGGCGACCGGCGAGATCGACAGGCGGCCGATCTTTTTTCGTCCCCGGGGCTATTTATTTCCGTCATGTAAATTTCATGTTTCGCAAATGTTTCGAATCGAATAATAAAGCGTCAATGAAGGCTTGATCGGGCTCCCCCGAGTCGCGAAGATTCGCCCGCCCCCGCGACGCCGTTTTCGTCGGGCGCAGAATCACCGCCCTTCGAAAAAGGATTTCGCCAATGGGGATGCACCACCGCCGAGCGTCTTTGATCGTCGCCCTGATCGCCGCGTCGGTAGTGGCCTCGAGCGCCGCCGCCGAGACCGTCGGGTCCGCCCAGTCGCCCACCCCGACCGCCGCCGCGCCGGCCACCGCGCCCGATCTGGCGGCGCGCGTCGCCGATCTGGAGGCTTACATCACCAACGGGACGCCCAAGTATCTGGCATCGCCGGGGCCTGGCCACAACGCCTGGATGATGACCTCGAGCGCGCTGGTGCTGTTCATGACCCTGCCCGGGCTGGCCCTGTTCTACGGCGGGTTGGTGCGGCGCAAGAACGTCCTGTCGGTCATGGCGCAGTGTCTGGGGTGCGCCGGCCTGGTCACCATCTTGTGGTGGGCCGTCGGTTACAGCCTGACCTTCGATCACGGGACCCCTTTTCTGGGGGGTCTCAAATTTGCGGGGCTCCAAGGGGTGACCTCGACGCCCAACGCCGACTATGGCGCCTGGGTCTCGCAGAACGTGTTCGCGATGTACCAGCTCATGTTCGCGATCATCACCCCGGCGCTGATCGTGGGCGCCATCGCCGAACGGATGAAGTTCTCGGCCGTCATGGCCTTCATCGCGCTCTGGATGTTCGTCGTGTATTTCCCACTGGCACACATGGTGTGGGGCGCCGACGGCTTCATGAACGGCGTCTGGAACGCCAAGGCCGGCATCCGGGCGGTCGACTTCGCCGGCGGGACGGTGGTGCACATGTCGTCCGGCTGGTCGGCGCTGGTGCTCTGCCTGATCCTCGGCAAGCGAACCGGCTTCGATCGCCGCGCCTTTCTCCCGCACAGCGTGGTCCTGACCATGATCGGCACCGGCATGCTGTGGGTGGGCTGGTACGGCTTCAACGCCGGCAGCGCGGTGGCCGCCGACGGCATCGCCGCCACCGCCTTCACCTCCACCACGCTGGCGGCCGCGGTGGCCGCCACGATCTGGCCCGCGCTGGAGTGGCTGCTGCGCGGCAAGCCGACGGTCCTCGGGTTCTGCTCGGGCGCGGTGGCAGGGCTGGTCGTCATCACGCCCGCCTCGGGGTTCGTCACGCCGACCAGCGCCGTGCTGATCGGCCTGCTGGCCGGCGTGGTCCCCTTCTTGGCCTGCACCAAGCTGAAGGCGATCTTCAAATACGACGACGCGCTAGACACCTTCGGCGTGCACGGCGTGGGCGGGACCCTGGGCGCGCTCTGCACCGGCTTCTTCGCCAACCCCCAGGCCAACCCCAACCTCGGCACCAACCTGGGCGGCCTGGTCGGCAAGACCCTGTGGATCGAACAGCTCGAGGCGATGGGGCTCACCGTGGCGCTGTCGATTGGCGCCACCACGGTGATCGCGCTGGCCCTCAAGGCGACGCTCGGGCTACGTCCCAGTATCGAGAGCGAGGAGCTGGGGCTCGACGACGCCGATCACGGCGAAGCCGGGTATCACCCCGACGAGGGTGGCGGACACGGCGAAGATATGGATGAGGCTCGGTTGCCGAGCGCCGCCGGCTTGGTCAACACCTAGCCACCGAGCACAGCCCGCCACTGACCCAGCGCGCGGGTTTGGGGGTAGTCTAGCGCCGCGTTTTCGCCCAGACCCGCGGTAGTCGAGTGAGCGGGGGATTTAGAGGATCCTCGGGGTCCTTCCAAACCGACCGGAGCCCCACCCATGAAAAGCCTTCGCCCCTCGATGCTGTTTCTGACCTCCGCGCTGGCCGCCGCGACCGGCGCGGGTTGCGGAGGTTCCTCGGCGAAACCGGTCGACGGCGGGCCGGGCGCGGACGCGGCCCCCACCCTTCCCGCGCCGGCGTGGGATTGGGCGGGCGTGATCGGCACCGGACAGAGCCTGGCGGTGGGCGTGATGGGGACGCCCCCCCTGGCGACGGGGGAACCGTCCGGCTACGGCAACCTCAAGCTGTTCCTTGGCAGCCTGGTGGTCCCCCCCTTCGA
>DATCEL010000027.1:0-4318 GCA_036510115.1 Caulobacteraceae bacterium | reverse complement strand
GACTCGCGATTGACGCCCCAGTTGGCGGGCTCGCGCGCGGCTTCACGTTCGGCGGCTCGGCGGCGGGCGAGCGCCAGAGGATCCGCCGGCTTTCCACGTTTGCGTCTCATGGCTAGCGGCAGAGCCTCAGATTGCGAAGCTCAGCGATCAAGCCGTCGATCGACGCCGCGGTCCTGAGAGTGGCGACCCGGCGATGGTCCGCGCAATAGGTCTGGCCGGCGCACGGATTGCAACATGAGCGCGTGCGCCAGCCCTGGCCATCGACGGGAAACGCGCATTCGTCCGGGCCGCGCGAGAGCCAAGGTCGGGGTAAGACAGCGATTTGGGAACGAGCTGATAGTGGCATCGGCGAATAATTGCATAATGCAATTTACATTGCAACCCGCAATCTTTGCGCTTTGCCTGACGACAACATGGCAATGCTTTGCATAATGCGGCATGCCCCGCGATCCCGTTCGGAACTACCTCAAGGCATGGCGCGACTTCCGCGGCATGACCCAGGCCAAATTGGCCGAAGCCATCGGCACGACCGGCGCGGTGATCAGTCTGATCGAAGCGGGCGAGCGGCGGCTGTCGGACAAATGGGCTGACCGGATCGCGCCGGTTCTGGGCACACGCGCCGGCTTCCTGTTCGACACCGATCCCAATTCGCTCGACACCGACATCCTCGAGATCTGGACCGAGATTCCGGAGGAGCGTCGCGAGCAGGCTCGCGAGGTTCTCAAGACTTTCCGCGCCAGGGCCGCAGAGGGTTAGCGCCCTACCCTAGCGCCCCCGCCAGACCCAAGGCCGCGGCGGCCGCCAGGCACCAGAGCGGATTGATCTTCGACACATAAGCAACAACGGCCACGATCGCCGTCACAACGACAAGGCGCCATTGGCGGTCGGCGGCGTGGATGAGCAGCCAAGCGCTCGAGCCGACCAGGCCCACTGTCACCGGGGCCAAGCCCGCGCCGATCGCTACGCGCCAGCGCGTCTCGCGATAGCGCTCCCACGCCCGGGCGGCGAAGTAGGCCAGAAGCGACGAGGGCGCGCACATGGCGATAGTGGCGACGAGCGCGCCGCCAATGCCGGCCACCTTCCACCCCACCAGCGTCGAAATCATCACATTGGGCCCGGGCGCGGCCTGGGCGATGGCGAAGAGGTTGGCGAACTCCACATCGCTCATCCAGTGGTTGAGGCCGACCGCCTGGCGGTGCATCTCGGGGATCACGGCGTTGGCGCCGCCGAACGCCACCAACGACAAGACCGCGAACTGGCTGGCGAGATCGCCAAGCAGGCCTGTCGACGCCCCCTTCACGCTCTGAACCTCCAGGCGGCGGCGATGCTCACCGGCGCCAGGACCATCAGCACCCAGACGAGCGGAAACTTCATGATCCCCACGCCGATGAACGCGAGGACGATGAACGGCGCCGCCGAAACCGGTCGTGTGCGAACGATCGGCAAGGCCATCTTCGCCGCGGTCGCCGCCACCAGACCGCACGCCGCGGCGCCCAGTCCCGCGATCATCGCCGGCACGCGGCCGGCCTCGCCGTAGCGCCCGTAAAGCGTCGCCAGCACGAGCACGATGACGACCGGCGCGCCCAAAAGGCCGGCCAGGGCGGCGAGCGCGCCTGCTGGTCCCGCGAAACGAGAGCCGACGACGACGGAAACGTTGACGATGTTGGGTCCGGGCAGCGCCTGACAGAGGGCCAGGGTCTCGTTGAATTGGCTCTCGCTCAGCCACTTGCGGCGCTCGACGAGCATCCGGCGCGCGAACGGTAGCACGCCGCCAAACCCCGACAGGCCGACCGAAAGGAAGGCCAGAAACAAGCCGCCCGCCTTCGGTGAGTCGTCATTCGATGTATCTGGAGATTGCATTACGCAATAATCCGTTGCGATATCAGTTGCAATATGTAATCATTATCTGATGAACCTCCAGACCGAACGTCGGCGCGAACTGGCCGAAAGCGCGGGCGAGCTCACCAGCCATTGCGTCGAAAGTTTCGAGGCCGGCGGCAATCTCGCCGAGACCATCGCCCGTGGCCTCAAAGACTGGGGCGTCTTGCTGGATCGTTTGTCGCTGGGCCGTCGTCTGGACCCCAGCCGCGCCGGCGTGATCATTCTCGAGGCCGTGTTCGACGAACTGCTCGAGCCGGTCGCATGGCGCGTCCTCGCCGACATTTTCGCCCTGAGCGCGCCGTGAGTGGCGTCCTCTACCGCGCCATCGGCGGCATGGTGGCGACCGACCACGGCCCCCTTGCGCTGGGCGAAGCTCGGGACCTTGCCCTGCTCTACGCTCGCGACGCCGCGGTGGCCGAGGGACCTTGGCGGCGGCTTTGCGCAGAGCGCGCGCGGGCCATGGCTGGAGCGGCCAATGAGGCCTCTGACTGGCGGCGCGCGGCTGGCTGGGCCAATCCCGACGAGGCGGATCGGATCAATTTCCGCACGCCGTGAGCCGTTTTCCTGATCGGTACGACCAGGGGCATTCCTCATGCGCTTACCGTTTGGGTCGGCCGCGAAAGGCTAGCGTCGTCGCCCAAAGCGTCCAGGCGTTCCAGCAGACGGCCGGCGGCGGAAGGACCCCGTTCGGCGATCAACCGTGTCTCAAGTTGCGCGCGCGAGCGCTCCGCGGCCAGATCGCGCTGGGTGCGACCGTGCCATTCCACCATCCGCTCCCAGACCGGATCGAGAATCTCGGCCCCGCGCGCCGTCCCGCCATCGACGGTTTTCCAGGTGAAGTCGCGCATTTCCGAAATCAGGACTCGCAGATAGGCGACGTGAATGGCCTCATCGGTCCGGATGCGCTCGACCAGCTCGGCGGCCAGATCCGCCCCTTTGCGGCGCTCTGCGAACAGGGCCGGGTCACGGAACACACGTTGGCAGAGGTCGAAGAAGGATTCCGCTCTGACTTCGATCATCAGCACATTCATCATGAATTTGATGAACTGCTCGCACGCCTCGGGGAGCAAGGGCATCTCCCGGCCCTGGGCTTCGCGGGCGATGCTGTCGGGAGCGCTGGCCAGCGGCCACGCGCCCTTGCCGAAGGCCAGATCGCGGGCGGCGAACCACATGGCGTCATGGGCGCCCTCGCCGGGCGCGGCCGGATCGCCGCCTTCGTCCGCTCCGTGGGCGTAAAGAAGGCCTTTGCCGAGGTGGCCGGTCGCGGTTTGGGTCACGTCGTCCACGATCAGCCTCGCAAGATCGGGCGCCGCATAGCTGCACAGCCCCTGCCCCCGGGCTTCGATGATGCCGGTGACGGTCAGGCTGTCCCAGAATGTCTGTCCAAGCCCCTCGCCGATGAGCAGCTTCTGCTGGTCGAAATTGGGAAAGCCAGGCCGTTCGATCAGAGCCGCGCTGGCGTCAATGATCGGCCAGCCCTTCGCCTCCAAGGCGGCGGCCCAGGCGCGCACGGCCGGCCAGCGCACGAGCGTCCGCGGCGAGACATAGGCGCCCTCGGGAGTGAAACCGCCATGCAGCCGATAGCCCGCCTCGACGTGCGGCCGGGCGTAGGCGTGGCTGCGCATCAGTTCGTCGCGCGTGAAGCTAAGGGCCACGGTCATCTCAGATACTCCGGCTGCGGTTCTCTTAACCTTATCAGCGATAAGGGTCGGCGGAAGCGCGAGCCGGCTCATGCCCGGCGGCGCGCGCGCGGCGCCCCATGAAGCTCTTCGCCCGCGTTGGCTGGGAGGGGCAGGAAGAAAAGCACCGAAATCAGCGATACCACGCCGACGGCGATGAAGGCCGGCCCGATGATGCCGGCGGTGAGCTGTCTGGCGTGCTGGCTGACCATGGACAGATGCAGGAAGGTCGCGGCCATGCCGATGCCGATGCTCTGAGAGAGCTGCTGGCCCATGGTCGACATGGTCGAAGCCCGACTCATCTGGGCGTGATCGACATCGGCGAAGGCCATGCCGTTCAGGGAGGTGAACTGCAGGGAGCGGAAGAAGCCGCCGGTGAGCAGCACCGCATAGAGCACCCAGTGCGGCGTGCCTGGCTTGAACAGCGCATAGGCCATAAAGGCCCCGGCCACGATCACCGCGTTCACCGTCAAGGTATTTTTGAATCCGAACCGGGCCAGGATCGGCGGCGCACAGGTCTTCATGACCAGAGCCGCGGCGGCGCTGGCGAAGGTCATCAGCCCGGCCTGGAGCGCGGTCAGGCCAAAGGCCACCTGCAGCAACATGGCCAGCATGAACGGCGTCGCGCCCATGCCCATGCGCATGAACGCCCCGCCGACGGTGGAGGCGAAGAAGGTGCGGATTTTCAGCAGGTTCAGATCGAGGATGGCGTTGGGGATGCGCGCGGCGTGCCAGGCGTAGAGCCCCAGGAGAACCGA
>DATCEL010000026.1:0-8024 GCA_036510115.1 Caulobacteraceae bacterium | reverse complement strand
CCGCTCTGCCGGCTGCGATCGCAGCCGCCAGCCACGGCGATGATGGGCTTCTCTCGTTTCTGATCGCCGAGTTCGAGAAGGAGGGCTTTGTCGCTGAAGGCGCGCACGAGGTCATGGCCGAACTCGTTCTGCCGGTCGGTCCGTTGGGCCGGCGCAAACCCAAGCGCACGCATCGCTCCGACATCACGCGCGCGCTCACCGCCGCCCGGGCCATTGGCGTGCTTGACGCGGGGCAGGGCGCCGTCGCCTGCGACGGATTGATCCTGGCCCTCGAGGCGCAGGAGGGCACGGACGCAATGCTGGTTCGCGTCGCCTCCCTCGCACCTGCGCTCCGTGGCTCGCCCGAGCACCGTCGCGGGGTGCTGGCCAAAGCCTGCAAACCCGGCCAGGAACGGCGCGTGGATCTGCCGACGATAGGGCCTCGCACCATCCGATGGGCGGCCGAGGCCGGTCTCGCTGGCGTGGTCGGCGAAGCCGGCCTGACATTGGTCCTCGAGCGCGAACGCGTGACGTCGATGGCCAATGAGCTCGGGCTGTTCGTCGTCGGCGTCAAATCGGACCCCTGATGAGCCGGCCATGCGTAATGCTGGTGGCGGCCGAGCCCTCCGGTGACGCCCTGGGCGCCGCCCTGGCCGAGGCGCTGCGAGCGCGCCTGGATGTCCGCCTTGTCGGGGTCGGGGGACCCTTGATGGCGCGACAAGGCGTGGAGAGCCCATTCGACATCGCGCCGCTTGCCGTTCTGGGCATTTTCGATGCGCTCGCCGTCTATCCGATGGTCCGGCGGCGCGCGCGCGAGACCGGTGCGTTGGCGGCGCGGGAGAAGCCGGATGTCGCCGTTCTGATCGATTCCTGGGGTTTCAACCTGCGAGTCGCCCACGCGATCCGGCGCGCGAGTCCCGAGGTTCGCCTGATCAAATATGTCGCTCCACAGGTATGGGCGACACGGCCAGGTCGCGCCCGCACACTTGCCCACGCCGTGGATCGCCTACTCACCATCCATTCGTTCGACGCGCCCTGGTTTGAGGCGGCGGGACTGAAGACCACTTTTGTGGGCAATCCGGTCCTGATCGCCGGCGGCGCCGCCAACTCTCAGCGATGCCGCCAACTGATCGGCGCGGAGGCAAGCGATCCGATACTGGTCATCGCGCCCGGTAGCCGCCACGGCGAAGTGTCGCGCCTTCTGGGGCCGTTCGAGGAGGCCGCGCGGCTCCTGGCCGCCGACCGCCCGCGCTTGAAGATCGTCGCGACCGTTGCCCCCTCGGTCGCCGAAGGCGTTATCGCCCGGCTGAGAACCTGGCCGATGGCGACCCACATCGCCACCACCGATGAGGAGCGACGCGACGCCATGGCCGCGGCAACGGCCGCGCTCGCCTGCAGTGGCACGGTAACCACGCAATTCGCTCTCGCCGGCGCGCCGGTGGTTGTGGCCTATCGCCTGGACGGCCCCACCGCGGTCATCGCCAGATTGCTTCTCCACAGTCGATACATCACGCTGATGAATGTCGCGGCGGGGAGGGAGATCGCGCCTGAATTCGTCCAGGGTTTGTGCACGGGTCCGCGGCTGGCCACGGCGCTGGCCCCGCTAATCGATGATCCCAAGACCCGCGAACGACAGACAAGCGCTCAGTTCCGAGCGCTGGAAATCATGCGCGGGGGTGTTGTCGATCCCGTGGACGCGGCGGCGGAGGCGGTGATCGCTGAGCTGCCCAACTCTCAGCCGCGCGACTCCAGCGGCGTGTAGTCGCGGCGCAACGGACCCGTATAAAGTTGCCGCGGTCGGCCGATTTTGCGCTGCGGATCTTCGAACATTTCCTTCCATTGGCTGATCCAGCCAACGGTGCGCGCGATGGCGAAGAGCACCGTGAACATCGTCGTCGGGAAGCCCATGGCCTTGAGCGTGATGCCTGAATAGAAGTCGACGTTCGGGAATAGTTTGCGATCGACGAAGTAAGGATCGTTAAGCGCGATCTTCTCCAGTTCCAGCGCCACTTTCAGCAACGGGTCGTCCGAGTCGCCAATCTCGTCCAGCACTTCATGGCAAGTCTTCTGCATGACCGTCGCGCGCGGGTCGTAGTTCTTATAGACACGGTGCCCAAAGCCCATCAGGCGATATTTGCGGTCCTTGACGCCCTGGATGTACTCCGGAATGCGGTCGACCGTGCCGATCTCTTGCAACATCATCAGCGCTTCTTCATTGGCCCCGCCGTGGCTTGGGCCCCACAGGCAGGCGATCCCCGCGGCGATGCAGGCGAATGGATTGGCGCCGGAAGACCCGGTGATGCGAACCGTCGAGGTTGACGCGTTCTGTTCGTGGTCCGCGTGGAGAATGAAAATTCGGTCCATGGCGCGGGTGAGGATGGGATTGGGCTTCCAGTCTTCGGCCGGCACCGAAAACGCCATGCGCAGGAAATTCTCGGCGTAGGAGATGTCGTTCCTGGGCGTCACGAACGGTTGGCCGACCGAATATTTGAAAGCTCTTGCGGCGATCGTTGGCATCTTGGCGATCAGCCGATGCGCCGAGATCTTTCGCTGCTCGGGATCATCGACGTTGATGCTGTCGTGATAGAAGGCCGAGAGCGCTCCCACCGCGCCGGTCATGATCGCCATTGGATGGGCGTCCGAGCGGAATCCACCGAAGAAGCGATCGAACTGGGCATGCAGCATAGTGTGGTAGGTGATGTTGCGTTCGAATTCCTCGAACTCGGCCGCCGTCGGCAACTCGCTGTTCAGGAGCAGGTAGCACACCTCCAGAAAGGTGGACTCGCTGGCGAGCTGCTCGATGGGATAGCCGCGATGCAGCAAGACGCCCGCGTCACCATCGATATAGGTGATCTTGCTCTCGCAACTGGCGGTCGAGGTGAAGCCCGGGTCGAAGGTGAATACGTCGGCGTCGGCGTAGAGTTTGCGGATGTCCAGCACGTCCGGTCCGGCGGTGCCTTTGATGATCTGGAGATCGATCTTCTGTTCGCCGAGCGTGACGGTGGCGCTATCGGGCATCTGGGCAATTTCCCTGCCGGTGAAGTTCAAACTGACGTTCGACGGGTCTTATAGCCCCTTACCGCACTTGCGAAAGGGCGTCTTCGACGCGGGCGATGCTCCCTGATTTGCCAAGCGCCGCGAGAGCGCTGGCAAGGTCGGGGGCGGTCGCGCCAGCGGCCAAGATCGCCCGCAGAGCCGGCCCGAACTTCCCGATGCCGCCGCCCTCGGCCTCGCCGAAAGTCTTCAACATCGCGGCGAGGGATGACCGCGACCAATCGCTCTCGCCAGCCATCGTCTCGACGAGGCGTGATAGGCGCGCCTGCGTCTCCGGCGAGAGGAGGCCTCGCGACTTGTCATCCAGGGAAACGGGCGTCTGAGGCAGCACGAACAGTGTCAGATCGGCGAGCTCCGGCACTGTCTTGGCGCCTTCCTTGACCAAGGGAATTGTCCGCCTCAGTCGCTCATCAGCGTCCACCGGCAGAGCCAGCGCCCGGCGGTCCAGCTCGGCGGTGACGAGGTTCGTCAGGCGGTGATCATCGGCAAGCCGAAGATAGTGGTTGTTGATGTGCCCCAGCTTGTTCCAGTCCAACCTCGCCGGCGCGCTCACGACATCGGCGACATCGAACCAGGCGATCGCCTCGACGTCGCTGAAAATCTCGTCGTCACCGTGACCCCAGCCGAGACGGGCGAGATAGTTGCGCATGGCCTCCGGCAGATAACCCAGGTCGGCGAACTCGCTCACGGCCTGGGCGCCGTGTCGCTTGGATAGCTTGGCGCCGTCCGGCCCGTGGATCATCGGCACGTGGGCGAAGGCGGGCAGGGCAAAATCCAGCGCCGCGTAGATCAGACTCTGCCGGGCCGCGTTGTTCAAGTGGTCGTCGCCGCGGATCACGTGGGTGATCCCCATGTCATGGTCATCGACCACGACCGCGAGATTGTATGTCGGGGCGCCGTCAGAGCGCAGGAGGACGAGGTCGTCCAGCTCCTTGTTGCGAAACGTCACGTCGCCCTTGATGAGGTCGTGCACAACGGTCTCACCGTCCAGCGGGCCCCGAAAGCGGATCGCGTGCGGTCGGTTGTCGCCCGCGGGCGGTTCGCGGTCGCGCCAGATCGAGCGGATCGCGCGGCCCTCGGCGCGCGCGCGCTCGCGCTCCACAGCCAACTCGTCGACGGTCATGAAGCAGCGATAGGCGCGCCCGCGATCGAGGAGGGCCTGCACGGCCTCGCGGTGACGCTCGGCCCGGGTATGCTGGAACACGGGCGCCGCGTCTGGTGTCAGGCCGAGCCACGCGAGGCCGTCGAAAATGGCCTGCACCGCCCCCTCGGTCGACCGCTGGCGATCGGTGTCTTCGATGCGGAGCAAAAAGCTTCCGCCGCAATGGCGCGCATAAAGCCAGTTGAACAGGGCGGTCCGCGCTGTGCCTATATGCATCACACCCGTGGGCGATGGGGCGATGCGGGTGACGACCGAATTCGCGGGGGAAGGCTTGGGCGCGGACATCACCGATCCGATCGAGGGGTCTGGCGCGGCTGCGCCGGCGGGCTGGTCATGGCCCTGGCGGCCGGCTCTTATCACGCTCGCTCGCCGCCGTCCTAGCCTGACGCGCTTGATCGCCGGCCTCCGGAGCGAAACGGCCGCACAATGGGAGCGCGTTCTGTTGTGGACGCCCGTCGCCTTCGGGCTCGGAGCGGCCGTCTATCTGGGCCTCAAACGTGAACCTTGGGTCGAGATCGCGTGGGCGATCGCCGTTGGCGCGGTGGCGATCGCGGTGGCCGCGCGCAAGCTCAGCCACCAGCGTCTGGTGTTGGCGCTCACCGGCCTGGTGGCGATGGCGTGCGTCGGATTTCTCGTCGCCAAGCTCCATAGCGACGCGGTGGCCACGCCCATCGCGCCGACTGGCGTCACCACCATCGAAGGGTTCGTGGTCGATGTGGAGGCGCCAAGCGAACGCGGGCCCCGCCTCTTGATCGCGCCAACCAGCATCGCACGCCTCGCGCCCGGAGCAACGCCGGGCCGGGTCAGGATCGTGGTCCCCCAAGAAGGCGGTCCGGAAATGACTCCGCCGCCGGGGTCAGCCATTCGAGTCCTCACGCTGCTCGACCCACCGCCCGGGCCGGCTTCTCCCGGCGCCTTCGATTTCGCGCGCGATGCATGGTTCGAAGGCGTCGGCGGGGTTGGCCTGGCTCTAAGACCGCCCGACCGGATAGAGCTTCCCGCGCCGCCGCTTCCGCTTCGCCTGGAAGTGGCGATGAACGCCTTGCGCTGGTCGGTGGCCAGCGAGCTCGCCGTCAATATTCGTCGGGTCATGGGACCCGCCCATGGCGGTGCGGCGGGTCTGGCGGCGGCGGTGACCACCAGCCATCAGGACTGGCTGGCCGCGGGCGATCGCGACGCCCTCAGGGGTTCGGGATTGGCGCACATGCTGGCCATCGCCGGTTTGCACACCGCCGCGATGAGTGGCTTCGCTTTTTTCGCCTTCCGCCTCGCCATCGCGGCATGGCCGTGGTTGGCGCTGCGCGTGTCGGGCAAAAAGCTCGCGGCGGCGGCCGCGCTTGTCGTGGTGGCCGGCTATCTCATCCTGTCCGGCGCTCACCCCCCAGCCCGACGGGCGGCGATAACCGCCAGCGTCGCCTTCCTCGCCATTCTCGCGGATCGTCGCGCGGTGAGCCTTCATTCCCTGGCTCTGGCCGCGCTCATCGTGCTCCTTGTCGAACCGGAAGCGGTCCTGCAGCCAGGCTTCGAGATGTCTTTCTGCGCCACGGCCTCACTGGTGGCGATGGCCGAAATCTGGCCCAGGCGCGCGCCGGCCGCCGGCCTGGCGTGGCCGATCGCGACAATCCAAAAAGGGCGGGATTGGCTGGTGGCCATGGTCATGGTCAGTCTCGTCGCGGGCGCGGCCACCGGACCTTTCGCGATCCAACATTTCAATCGCGTCGCCAACTATGGCGTCTTCGCCAATCTCACCGCTGACTTCCTGGCCAGCGCCGTGTTGATGCCGGCGCTCGCCCTGTGCCTGGCGGCGCAGGCGCTGGGCGTTGATGGAAGCCATGCCGGACCTCTGTTCTGGGCGGCCGGTTGGGCGGCTCGCGCGGTGATTTACATCGGCCATTTGTTTTCCGAGGCCCCAGGGGCCGCGATCACCATGTCGTCCGCTCCGCCCATCGCACTGGCGATCTCCTATCTCGGCATCGTGTTCGGTTGTTTGTGGCGCGGCAAGCTGCGCTGGATTGGCATTCCGATGGCCGGCGCGGTGGCCTTGTGGCCGCGGCCCGCGCCCCCGGCCGCGTGGATCGCCAACGACGGCGGCGATGCCGCGATCGTCGTCAACGGCGAGGCCGTGGCCCTCAAGCCCTTGACCAGGCTGTACGCGACTCAGACCTGGGCGCAGCATCGCAATCTTCGCCTGCCCGCCTATCCCGAGGCGGCCGAGAACGCGCTCTACGACTGCGACCGGTCGGCGTGCCAGCCGCGCCCTTTCACGCGCCCGGCCATCGCCGCGTGGTGGACCAAGCGCAAGCCGAAGCCGGACCGCCTGGCGCGTCTATGCGCCAATGCGGATATTCTGATCATGCGCGCGGACACGCCCCTGCCGTCGGCTTGTCACGATGTTCGCGTGCTGGGGCGGGCTGCCTTTCAGCGCGGCGGGGCGGCGGAAGTGTTTCCGGCCGGCGCGGGCTGGCGACTGGTGTGGTCGCAACCCTTGCGCGGCCAGCGACCGTGGAGCGTCAGTGATAGCGGCGGATGAGACCGACCAGCTTGCCTTGAACCTCGATCTCGTCAGCGCCGAAGATGCGCGTCTCGTAAGCCGGATTGGCCGCCTCGAGGGCGATGGAGCCGCCTTTGCGCCGCAGGCGTTTCAGCGTCGCTTCCTCGCCCATGACCAGCGCGACGACAATTTCACCAGAGTTGGCATTTTCGCCACGGCGGATGACCACATAGTCGCCATCGAGGATGCCGGCCTGTATCATCGAATCTCCCTGAACCTCGAGCACGAAGTGTTCGCCCGCCCCAAGAATGGATTCGGGGACCTGGAGGCGATCCTTCTCCTCCTGGATGGCGGCGATCGGCGTGCCGGCGGCGATTCGGCCGAGCACCGGCAATTCGCGCACGTCGTTGGCGGCCGATGGCGCGGGCGAGCGGCCGGCCTCCACGACCTTCGGGTGGAACAGGCCGCGCCCCCGAGGCGGGGCGGCGGTCGTCGCCTGTTCAGGCAGTTTGAGAACCTCGAGCGCGCGGGCCCGGTGCGCCAGGCGTCGAAGGAAGCCGCGCTCCTCGAGCGCCGTGATCAGCCGGTGGATTCCGGACTTCGAGGCCAGGTCCAGAGCATCCTTCATCTCGTCGAAGGAAGGAGAGACGCCTGTCTCCTTGATTCGCTCGTGGATGAACATCAGCAGTTCGTGTTGCTTGCGCGTGAGCATCGCCGCCATCCTTGGGAAGCAAGGAACAAATCAAAAACAATCGGCGGTGTTCTCGGAGTGTTCTTTCGAGTTGTCAAGCTGAGCGCGCGGGCGCTCCGAGAAGGGCGCGCGTGGCCGCCGCCAGGTCAGCGGCGCGCATCAGACTTTCGCCAACCAGCATTGCCGCCGCCCCCGCCCGTTCCAGCCGTTCCGCGTCCGCCGGCGTGAAGATGCCGCTTTCGGTGACCAGCAGGGCCGTCCCGGGGACGTCTTCAGCCAGTGTCTCGGTCAAGGAAAGGTCGACGTCGAAGGTTCTCAGGTCGCGGTTGTTGACCCCGATCATGTCGGCGTCGAGCGTGTCCGCGCGGCGGATTTCAGCCCTGTCGTGGGCCTCGACGAGCACATCCATGCCGAAGCGGCGCGCTTCCGAAATCAACTCGGCGGCCAGGGAATCATCGGCGAGGGCGAGGATCACCAGCACCGCGTCGGCCCCCAGCGCCCGCGATTCGGCGACCTGCCATGGATCGAGAAGGAAATCCTTGCGCAGGCAGGGCAGGGCGCTCGCCCGGCGCGCGGCCAGGAGGTCGCCGTCGTCGCCCTGAAAACTCGGGCCGTCGGTAAGCACCGATAGGCAGCTCGCGCCGCCC
>DATCEL010000025.1:0-3844 GCA_036510115.1 Caulobacteraceae bacterium | reverse complement strand
GTCCGCAAGGCGCGCGCCGAGCGCCAGCAGACCGGCTCCGGTCATGCCCCCGAGCAAGAAGGCGCGGCGATGGAAGGTGGCCTGCCGCTCGTTGACCTGGTCGAGATGGATCGCCGGCTCGAACATCCTAGTAACGCGTGTCCGCTGCTTCATAGCGTTCCACGAGTTTCCACGCGAAGGGATAGAGCGCCACGGTCACGGCGAATTGCAGGCCGACGCCAACAAGGCCGGGCGCATGGCCGGCGCGCAAGGCGGTGAGGACAAAGCCGACCGCCATGGCGCCGCCGCACGCGACGGCGTAGGCGCCCCAGAGCGCCCAGAATTCCTGGCCAGACAGCATGCGACGCGAGACAAACACCAAGGTGTAGGCGGCCAGAAGACAGGTCTCCCACAAGCCGAGCGGGCCGCCCCAGAGCAGATCGAGGGCGACACCCAGGGCAAAAAGCGCCAATGGCGGCAAAATAGATGGCCGCACGATCGCCCAGGCGAAGGCTGGAACCAGCGCGAACACCGGTTCGGGCAGCGCCAACCCCTCGATCCGCAACGGCAGCGCGAGGACAAACGAAAGCACCAACGCCGCGATCATCGGCGCGGCGAGCCAGACAATCGGAGAGATTGGCCTCGCCCGGCGAGCGATCATGGCCTCGCCGTCCCAGGCGGCGCGGGTTTTGCGATATTGGCCTTCGCGGCGAGGGGGACGGGCGCCGACGCAGGCGCCTCGGGAGCGTCGGTGGCCGTGTTCGGCATCTGGCTCGGGGTCAGTTCGGTGGGGCTCGCCACCTGGACGAAATCCTTGAACAAGAGGACGCGGACAAAGTCGATCGGCTCTGCATCGCTGTCCAGCGCCACGCGCCAAGTTCCGTCGAGACCCTTGGTCGCGGCGCCAACCGGCAGGCCCCTGGGCACGACACCGCCGTCGCCGGAGGTGAGCACGCGGTCGCCCACTTGCAACGCATCGTGGGTGCGCAGATAGGCGAGCTCGGGCTCAGAGCCGCCATCACCCGTCAGAATGGCGCGGCCGTTGGTGCGCGCGATCATCACCGGCGTCCGGCTGTCGACGTCCGACAGCAGCATGATCCGGCTCACGTGGGCGCCGACGCCGACAATCCGTCCGACCAGACCGTGTTCGCTCAGCACCGGATTGCCCTCGGTGACGCCTTCGACAGACCCGGCATTGGCCAGCCGGCTGTTCGAGAAAGGCCCGCGCGCGTCGAGCACCGTCTCGGCGGCGACCATCGGCAACGGCGGTTCGGTGCGGACACCCAGCAAAGCGCGCAGGCGCGCGTTTTCCTGACGGAGCGTCAGCGCCTCGTCGCGCCATGACAGGGCGGCGGCGAGATCGCCGCGCAGTTCACGGTTTTGCGATCCGGCGAAGAAATAATCTTGAATGACGCCCGCGCCGCCAGCGGCCACCCGCACGGGCATCGCCAAGACGCCGCCCGCCGGGGCTATCAACCCATCCGCCGCGCGGCGGGCGTCGCCAAACGGTCCGGTCCGAGCGCCGCCGAGGGCAAACAAAGCGAGAGCGGCCAGGATGCCGATGATCAGCGCGCCGGCGGCCAGCCAGACAAGCGGTGGTTTGATCTCACCCAAAGGGCCGTCGCGAAGGGACACGTCAGGGCGACTCCCGCCAATCCCGCCTTATTGACCTAGAACAAGGTGGATTCGAGGAGACCCTTCATCCATTGCGGGTGTTCGAGCACCTTGCCCACGCCCAGAGCGACGCAGGTGAGCGGATCGTCGGCGACGGTGACCGGGAGGCCGGTCGCGTCCGCGATCTCGAGATCGAGGCCGCGCAGCAAGGCCCCTCCGCCGGTGAGCATGATGCCCTTGTCGGCGATGTCGGCGGCGAGCTCCGGCGGCGTCGCCTCCAGAGCCACCTTGACCGCCTCAATGATCCGCGAGGCCGGCTCGGCCACGGCGTCAGCCGCCTGCTTCTCGCTGACCCTGACCTCGCGCGGCACGCCCTGCATCAAGTCGCGGCCCTTAACGTCGATAAACAAGCCGTATCCGTCTTCCGGCGCGCGGGCCGTGCCGATTTCCTTCTTGATCCGTTCGGCGGTGGTCTCGCCGACCAGCAGATTATGGTGGCGACGCATGTAGCTTATTATCGCCTCGTCCATCTTGTCGCCGCCGACGCGCACGCTCCTGGAATAGACGATGCCGGAGAGCGACAGGACGGCCACCTCGGTGGTGCCGCCGCCGATGTCGACGATCATCGAGCCAGTCGGCTCATGGATCGGCAGGCCAGCGCCGATGGCCGCCGCCATGGGCTCATACATAAGGCCCACCCGGCGGGCCGATGCGTTGAGGCAGGAATCGTTGATCGCCCGCCGCTCCACCGCCGTCGCCCCTGAAGGCACGCACACGATCACCTTCGGGTTCACGAAGCCCTTGCGGTTGTGGACCTTGCGAATGAAGTACTTGATCATCTCTTCGGCGACTTCGAAATCGGCGATGACGCCGTCGCGCATGGGCCGAATGGCTTCCATGTGGCCCGGCGTGCGCCCGAGCATCATCTTCGCCTCGGCCCCCACCGCATAGACGCTCTTGCGTCCCCCCGCCGTGCGCAAAGCGACCACCGAGGGCTCGTTCAGGACGATGCCGCGCCCTTTCATGTAAACAAGCGTGTTAGCGGTGCCGAGGTCGATGGCGATGTCGCTGGAGATCGCGCCGAACAGGGACGAAAACATTCAGGAACCAGTCCAAGGCTAAGGGAAATAGGTCAGGATGCGCTGGCCAGATCGGACCGGCGCGTCGAAGGCGCCCTACCGTCAGGCTCAAATCGTTAAGCGGTGACCTGTGCCCCGCCGCCCCGTCGAATTCAAGGGCCTAATCGTGCGCAAGACCTTCTCCCCTCCGCCAAGGCAGAGGGGTGTCCCTAGAACCCGCTCGCGGCCAGCGGCGTGGGGACGGTCTTTTCCTTTCGCGCGAAGAGGTTGTTGAGCGCGTTGACATAGGCCGTGGCGCTGGCCGTGAGGGTGTCGGTGTCGGCGGACGCGCCGGTGGCGATCCGGCCATCTTCCTCAAGCCGCACGGAGACCTGAGCCTGGGCGTCCGTCCCCTCGGTGACCGCGTGGACCTGGAAAAGGCGCAACACCGCCTCGTGCGGCGCGATCTCGCGAATGGCGTTGAACACGGCATCGACGGGTCCGTCGCCGGTGGCCACGGCCGACTTTTCAACTCCATCCAAGACCAGTGTCAGGGCCGCCTCCTGAGGACCTTCGGTGCCGGCGATCACCCGCAGAGACTTTACCTGGATGCGATCGGCGCCGCGGGACAGCGCATCGTCCACGAGGGCGACGATGTCATCGTCAAAGACATGCTTCTTCTTGTCAGCGAGATCCTTGAAGCGGCCAAAGGCTTCGTTGAGCGCGTTCTGACCGAGTTCATAGCCCAGGGCCTTGAGCTTCTCGCGAAAAGCATGGCGGCCGGAATGCTTACCCATGACCAGGTTGGAGCCACCCTGCCCCACGTCTTCCGGGCGCATGATCTCATAGGTTTCGGCGTTCTTGAGCATGCCGTCCTGGTGGATGCCGCTTTCGTGGGCGAAGGCGTTCTTGCCGACGATGGCCTTGTTGAACTGCACCGGAAAGCCGGTGATGGCCGAGACATAGCGGCTGGCTCGGGTGATGTGCTCGCTGCGCACACGGGTGGCGAACGGCAGGCGGTCGCCGCGCACCTTCAGCGCCATGACCACTTCCTCGAGCGCCGCGTTGCCGGCGCGTTCGCCGATACCGTTGATCGCCACTTCCACCTGGCGGGCGCCGGCCTGGACGCCGGCCAGGCTGTTGGCCACCGCGAGGCCAAGGTCGTTGTGACAGTGGGTGGAGAACACCACGCG
>DATCEL010000024.1:0-4935 GCA_036510115.1 Caulobacteraceae bacterium | reverse complement strand
GGCGAGGCGGTCCAGGATGTCGGCGCGTTCGCTCGCGCCGCGCGCGTTCCACGACGGCTGGGCCGCGGTCGCCACGCCCACCGCGCGGGAGACGTCGGCGGGGCTGGCTTCGGTCACCCGGCCGACCTTGCGGCTGTGATCCGCGGGATTGGCGACATCGCGCGCCTCTCCGCCCATCGAGCGTCCGCCGACGAGCGGCGCGGCGGAGGCCGGTTCGCTCAGCGACGCCCGCATTTCGGTGATCAGGTCAGCCACCACGCCGTCGTCGGACAAATCGAGCCCGGCGGAATTGCGCCGCTCCGATCCGTACAGATCCGGCGGCAGGGGGATGGCGGGATGGGGCGTGAAGCCGGCGGCCTCGGCCTCATCCACCGGATCGGCGAGCAGGTCATCGTCGCTAACGTCAGCGGCGCCGATCTGATGGACGAAGCTGCTGTTGGCCCCATTCTCCAACAACCGGCGGACGAGATAGGCGAGCAGATCGCGGTAGCCGCCCACCGGGGCATAGACGCGGACGGCCACGCCGCGCTGCTTAATCAGGCCCTCGTAGAGGCTCTCGCCCATGCCGTGCAGGCGCTGGAACTCGAAATCCCTCCGCGCGCCGGCCCATTCCATCACCGTGGCCACGGTCAGTGCGTTGTGGGTGGCGAAGGCGGGATAGAGGCCGCGGCGGTCAAGCAGGGCGCGGGCGCAGGCCATGTAGCTGACATCGGTGCCGCTCTTGCGGGTGAACAGCGGATAGTCGGCCAGGCCCCGTTCCTGCGACCGCTTGATCTCCGTGTCCCAATAGGCGCCCTTGACCAGCCGGACCATCAGCCGGCGACCGGTCGCGCGCGCCAGGGCGTCGGCCCAATCGATGACCGCCGGCGCGCGACGCTGATATGACTGGACAGCCATGCCCAAGCCATCCCAGCCGGCGAGCGAGGGATCGCGCGCCGCGCCCTCGATGATCGAAAGCGACATCTCCAGCCGTTCGGCTTCTTCGGCGTCAACCGTCAACCCGATACCGTCCGCCTTGGCCAGGCGGGCCAATTCGATGAGACGCCCGGTGAGTTCGGGGACCACCCGTGCAGCCTGGAAAGGCTCGTAGCGCGGGTGCAGGGCCGATAACTTCACGGAAATGCTGTCGCGGGTGAAGACATCGCCGGCCCTGGCCTCGGCGCCGATGGCCCGGATCGCAACGCGATAGGCGTCGAGGTAGGCCGCCGCATCCGCCGCCGTGCGAGCCCCCTCACCCAGCATGTCGAACGAGTAGCGGAAGGCGCGGTTGGCCCCGCGATCGGCCCGGCGCAGGGCTTCGCGGATGTCGCGGCCGAGCACGAAGGCCTCGCCCATACGCTGCATGGCGCTGGCCACGGCTGCGCGGATGGCGGGCTCGCCGAGCCGCGCCGCCAGTCCGCGCAGAGTGACGCCGCCCGTCGATGTTTCGGTGAGTGACTGGGCTATGATCAGACCGAGCGTCGCTCCGTTGATCAGCGCCGAGTCCGCCGAACCCAGATGGGCGCGCCAGTCGCCCAGGGAGAGCTTGTCGCGGATGAGCGCGTCGGCGGTGCCCGGGTCGGGAACGCGCAGATAGGCCTCAGCCAGGCCAAGCAGCGCGGCGCCTTCTTCGCTTGAGAGACTGTATTCCTGCAGGAAGCGATCGACCCAGCCGGCGCGTCCGGGCGCGCGCAGGGCCGCGAGAAGTTGGCCAGCTTCCGCGCGAACGCGTTCGCGCTCGACGGGCGCTAGCCTCGCCCGCGCTGCGAGCGCTCGCAGCGATTCCGCCTCTGGACGGCGGTAGAGTGGCGCGATGGCGGCGCGGGCGCTCACCAGTGCATTGGAGGACATGGCGCGGCCAATAGGATAGAGTCTCGCGCGACGCAATTTCGCCGCTCGCGCGCGGCAAACTGACGGTTGATCCTGGGTGAACACCATGAAACGCGCCCTGCCCTGCCTTGTCGGCGTCGCGCTCCTCGTGGGTTCCGGCGTCTCCGCCCAAGAGGCCATCCCGACCGCCGCCAACGCGCCGGGCGGTGGCGCGCCTCCGGTTCAGGCGACCGCCGGCGGCCCCATCACCATTCAGGACAAGCGTTCCGAACGCGATGATCGCGGCCCGGTTCCGATTGGCCCCTGTGGCGTTCCCTACAAGATGAGCAACGACGGACCGCCGAGGCAGGACAAGACTCCACACGGCGAGGCTTGGGCGGGCGTCGGCACCCATGGCTATCGCGACGTCGGCGGAGCGGTCTGCATTCCGGTGGGCAAGGCGGCGGAAGTCATCATCGCCGTCGATTCAAGCCGGTGGGGTCGGCGCTAGCTCACGACTCCTCGGCGGGAAAATTAAGCCCTTGACGTATGTTCCCTGGTGCTTAAGAAGAACAAATCGTGAACTAACACTGGGGAGCTAAACATGATCACTCGTCCTTTCGCGGTCGCCGCCTCGGCGCTCGCTGTTCTCGTCGCCGGTCAGGCGCTCGCCGCCGCGAAGCCGCGGGCGAACCAGGTATGCCTGGCTGACTTCCACAAGCTTTGTCCGACCCAGGAGTTGGGTCGGGGTGTCGTCATCCGCTGCGCTCGCGCGCACATCGACGCGGTTTCCACCGACTGCAAAACCGCGGTCGAAGCCGCCGACGCGCTCAATGCGGCGCATCGGCAGGCCAAGGCCTCCAAGCGGACATCCGCCAAATCGGCCGCTGAACCGGACGCGAGCTGATAACAGTTCGGCGCTAGGGGCCCGTCACGTTGCGCTGATTGAGCCCCGAAGCGGGGGTTCGCCGCCGCCAGGCGAGCCCCCGCTCACCCTTTCAGAACCGACGCCAGCAGTTCAAGCGCGTGTCGGGCGAAGGCTTCCATGTTCGCGCCGCGGTCGTCTGAGCCTGTCTCGAGGGTCATCGCGATCTCTATCGACCCGCTCACCGCCAGGCAGGTGTGGCCCGCAGCGTCGCCATAGGGGTTTCCGGTCGGGCCGGCGGCGCCGGTTTCGGCCAGCCCCCAGTCTGCGCCGAAATTCTCGCGCACAGTCCTGGCCAGGAGCAGAGCGTAGGGCTCGCTCGCCGAACGCATGCCGACAACCTGCTCGCGGGTGATTCCCAAGAGACGCATGCGCGCC
Organism: Caulobacteraceae bacterium; assembly: GCA_036510115.1. Lineage (GTDB taxonomy): Bacteria > Pseudomonadota > Alphaproteobacteria > Caulobacterales > Caulobacteraceae > Acaudatibacter. The sequence continues at coordinate 1,844 of DATCEL010000024.1, read as the reverse complement.
TTGGCCGTATAGACCACGGCTCCGCCCAGGAAGTAGGCGCTGGCGCCGGGCACGGCGAGCAAGGCGGCGCTTACGAGGCCGCCGGACGAGGATTCGGCGACCGCAATCGTCTCGCCACGCGCCTTGAGCGTGGCCGCGAGGTTGTCGGCAATCATGGTGAGTCTCTCAATCATGGCCACCAACAGTCTTGACCCGAACGCGCGCTCTCGTCACCACCTCTTCCGATGGACGACATACCTCCCGAGTTGGCCGAACTTCGCCATTCCATCGACAACATCGATGCGTCGCTGCTTCATCTCCTGGCCGAGCGTTTCAAATGCACACGCAAGGTGGGCGCGCTGAAGGCCAGGCTCGACATGCCGCCGGCCGATCCGCCCCGCGAGGCGCGCCAGATTGCACGCCTGCGCGCGCTCGCTGTCGAAGCCGATCTCGATCCCGAGTTCGCCGAAAAGTTCCTCAATTTCCTGGTGACCGAGGTCATCCGCCACCATGAAACCATCCGGCGCGGAGGCGCCGCTTCGTGAAGGGAATCCGCTCATGGCTGATGCGCGCGAGGCATCGATCGCCGTCATCGGCTCCGGCGATTTCATCGGCGCGGCCATCGCCGAGCGGTTCGCGGCCGAGGGCTACCGCGTCTTCGGCGGTCGCCGCCATGGCGACCAACTCGCCGAGCTGAAAGGCCGCATCGAGGCTGCCGGCGGCCGTTTCGAGGGCCGCTCGCTCGACGCGCGCCAAGAAAGCGAAATCACCGAGTTCCTGGCCTGGGCCGACACCGAGCAACCGCTCGAGGCGGTGATTTTCAATGTCGGAGCCAATGTGAATTTCCCGATCCTGGAGACGACCGAGCGCGTCTTTCGAAAGGTCTGGGAGATGGCCTGCGAGGCTGGCTTTCTCACCGGCCGCGAAGCCGCGCGGCGACTTCTCGTCCACGGCCGCGGTTCGATCTTCTTTACCGGCGCGACGGCCTCCGTGCGCGGCGGCGTCGGCTACGCCGCCTTCGCCAGCGCCAAGGCGGGTCTGCGGGCGGTGGCCCAGTCGATGGCCCGGGAGCTTGGCCCGAAGAACATCCACGTCGCCCATCTGATCATCGACGCCGGCGTCGATACCGCGTTCGTGCGCCAACGCATCACCGCCGCGCGCGGCCAAGACGCTCTGGCGGCCTTGCCCCCAGACAGCCTGATGGAGCCGCGCTCGATCGCCAACGCCTATTGGGCGCTCCATCAACAGAGCCGGGACGCCTGGACTTTCGAACTCGATCTTCGGCCTTTCGCGGAAACCTGGTGATGGCGACAAAAACGGTGGAATTCCTGTTCGATTTCGGCAGTCCGAACGCCTATCTCGCGCACCGGGTGATCCCGGCCATCGAGGCGCGCACCGGAGCCGCGTTCATCTACACGCCGGTGCTGCTCGGCGGGGTGTTCAAAGCCACCGGCAATCGCTCGCCGATGGAGGCTTTCGCCGCCATCCCGGCCAAACTCGCCTATGAGGCTCTGGAGACTAGGCGCTTCGTCGCCCTCCACGGCCTGACGCGCTATCGCCTCAACGCGAATTTTCCGGTTAACACCCTAGCGATCATGCGCGGCGCCGAGGCGGCGCGCGATCTCGACGTCTTCGCCGCCTATGTCGAAGCGGTCTTCGCCGCCATGTGGGAGGGCGGTCGAAAAATGGACGATCCGGCGGTGGTCGCCGAGACGCTCAGCGCGTCCGGCCTTCCCGCCGAGCGACTGATGGCCCTGGCCCAGGACCAGGCGGTGAAGGATCGTCTGCTGGCCAACACCCAGCGCGCGGTCGAACGCGGCGTTTTCGGTAGCCCGAGCTTTTTTGTCGGCGGCGAACTCTACTTT
>DATCEL010000023.1:0-4025 GCA_036510115.1 Caulobacteraceae bacterium | reverse complement strand
GGTCCACCTGCGATCCGCCTCCCCGCCGATCAAATGGCCGGATTTCTACGGCATCGACATGCCCGACCGGGATCATCTTCTCGCCGCCCACCGGAGTTTGGCGGAGATGGCCCACCTGCTGGAAGTCGACAGTCTGGGCTTCCTCTCGGTTGAAGGTCTGTATTGGGCGCTCGGGGCCGGCGCGCGCGACCCGGAACATCCGCAGTTCACCGATCACTATTTCACGGGTGAGTATCCAACCCGCCTGCTGGACCGCGAGATCGCCGAGGGTCGTAACGAGCGTACGGAGCGGCAGCTCTCGTTCCTCATCGACGCCTAGCGGGCGATTCGTGCCAACTGACGAACACGCGCTGGCCGGCCGCATCGCACTCGTCACAGGCGCCACGCGCGGTTTGGGCGGGGCAGTAGCGCTAGCCCTGGGCGCCGCTGGCGCGCACGTCATCGCCACTGGCCGCACTCAAGGCGCCTTGGAGGCGCTGGACGACGCCATCCAAGCAAGTGGCGGCGAGCAGGCGACACTGGTTCCGATGGATCTCGTCGATTCCGACGGCACTGATCAGTTGGGTCGAGCCATTTTCGAACGCCACGGCCGGCTGGATGTGCTTGTTCATTGCGCGGGCATGCTGGGGGGGTTGCGCCCTCTTTCACACCTCCCACCGGAACTCTGGGCGAAAATCCTCGCCGTCAACCTCACCAGCGCCTATCGCCTTATCCGCTCATTGGAGCCGCTGTTGCGCGCCAGTGACGCGGGGCGCGCCGTCTTCATTTCCTGTGAACAGGCGCGAACCTCTGAGCCATTCTGGGGGGCCTACGCCGCTACCAAGGCGGGGCTCGAAGCCATGGTGCGCTCATGGGCCGATGAGGTGGACAACAGCGCAATACGCGCTCTGATCATCGACCCAGGCGCGCTAAGGACAGCCCTGCGCCATCAGGCTTTTCCTGGCGAAGACAAGGCGCGCTTGTCGGACCCGGCTGACATCGCGCCGATGATCATTGATTTGTTGGCGGCTGCTAAGGATCCGGGCCTACCGACCCGTGTTCTGTCGTTTAGTGAGTGGCGGCTCGCGCGCGCCGGCGGCGGGCCTGAAACACCTTAGCGGGGTCGACGGCTTCTTCCGCATACGGATTGCCGCCTGATTTGATCGTCAGTCGAATCGGCGTGCCCGGCAGATCGAAACTCTCGCGGATCGAATTGATTAGATAACGGCGATAGCTCTCGGGCAGCTTGTCGGCGCGGCTGGCGAACAGCACGAAAGTCGGCGGCCGAGCCTTCGTCTGGGCGATATACTTAGGTTTGATCCGGCGACCGCCGACGGATGGCGGCGGATGGCGTTCGGTAGCCAGGCGCAGCCAGTCATTGAGGTCGCGCGTGCTGACTTTGGACGACCAGTCATGGTGGGCCTTGAGCACCGCCGGCATCAGTCGATCGAGGCCGCGACCGGTCTCCGCCGACAAAGCGACTAGCGGCGCGCCGCGCACCTGGGGAAGTATCTGGCTGACCCGCTCGACAAAGGCCGCGAGGCGCGGACCCGGATCATCGACCAAATCCCATTTGGCGAGAACGAAGACCAGGGCGCGGCCCTCGCGCTCTATGAGATCGGCGATCTGCAGGTCCTGGGTTTCGAAGGCGCAGGTCGCGTCCATGACCAGAACGGCGACTTCGGCGAAGGTCAGGGCGCGAATCGCGTCCTGAACCGACAACCGCTCAAGGGCCCCTTCCACGCGCGCTTTGCGCCTCATCCCAGCCGTGTCGACCAGCCGTATGCGACGATCCCCCCACCTCCAATCGACACTGACCGCATCGCGCGTGATACCGGCCTCGGGGCCGGTCAACAGGCGATCCTCACCGACGAGGCGGTTGACCAAGGTCGACTTACCGGCGTTGGGCCGGCCAATGATGGCCATGCGGATCGGCCTGTCTTGATCGTCGGACGCGTCGGTGTCGCGCGCCTGAATCGTCGCCATGGCGGCGATGATCGCGGCGTACAAGTCGGCGAGACCCTCACCATGCTCGGCTGAAATGGCCGCCGGCTCGCCAAATCCCAGAGCGTGAGCCTCGAGCACGCCGCTGTCGCCCGCATTCCCTTCGGCCTTGTTGGCCACCACGATCACCGGCTTGCCTGATCGACGCAACTGGGTGGCGAAAAACGTGTCGAGCGGCAGCACGCCTTCACGCGCATCGATGACGAAAAGAACAACTTCGGCCTCGGCAATCGCCAGTTCGGTCTGTCGCCGCATCCGCGCTTCGAGACTGGCGTCGGTCACATCTTCGAAGCCTGCCGTGTCAATCAGCTCGAGTTCGAGATCGCCGAGCCGCCCCGCGCCGAAACGTCGATCGCGTGTGACGCCCGGCCGATCATCGACGATCGCCAGACGTCGGCCCGCCAAACGATTGAACAGGGTCGATTTGCCCACATTGGGTCGCCCGACGATGGCGAGCCGCACCGTCATAGGCAACTCCTAGCGGATCGCGATCAGCTGCGCGGACTCGCTGACCACATAGAGGACGCCGTTCACGGCGATCGGCCCCAGCATGGCATCGGCGCCGAGCTTGAGCGTGCGCTCGATCGCCCCGGTCTTGGGATTGAGCGCCACGGCGTCTCCGCGGCTGGACACAGTGATCAGACGGTTCGATGCCAGAATCGGCGACGACCAGAAGGCCGCTTTTTGCTTCTTCTTGAGGTTCGCGTTGAGATTACTGATCCAATAGATCTGGCCCGCGTCACGGGAAGCGCAGATGACGTGTCCGGTGTCATCGACCACATAGACGACATCGCCCGCCGGCCATGGCGTGGTGATGGCCGAAACCGGCAGAGTCCACCGAACCTGGCCGGTGCGGAGGTCGATGGCGGCGAATATATCGGAGTGGCTGACGGCGTAGACGTCGGATTTGAAGATTACCGGGCGCCCGGCGATGTCGCGGATTTCGGAAAGGGCGTTGGTGCGATTGGCGTGCGAGAGGCTGGCGTTCCACAATTCGGCGCCATTGGCCGCCCGCACCGCGACGACTTCGCCAGAGGCAAACGAGCTGACCAGGGTGTCGTTTTCCACAGCCGGGCTGCTGGCGGCGAGGACGCGCGCCGGTTCAGTCAAGGCCTGATAGGTCCACAGCTGATTGCCGGTGTTTGCGTCGAACGCGAACAGCTCGTCATTCACATCCTCGGCGAATACGCGGCCATCGACCACGGTGGGCGCTGCGTGAATGGGCGCCTCGGTCATCGACCGCCAGAGCAAACGCCCCGTGGCTGCATCCAGCGCCACAACCTCACGGAAGCCAGAGGTGACGAAGATCTTGCCATCGGCGAACGCCAGACCGCCGCCCGACGCCTCGTGATCGCGTTTGGACTTGGGCGTGATGTTGGTGCGCCAGATTTGAGCGCCGCCGGCAGCGTCATGAGCCGAGACGTCCGCGCCCCCATCCATCACGAACAGTCGGCCGCCGACCGCGATCGGCGGCGCGGTCACATGGTGGCGGCGTGAGCTGGGAACACCAAAATTGCGCCGCCAGGCGATCTCGAAGTTCGGCGCGGCGTCGACATGCTCGATGGACTGTTCGAGGTTTCCCCCTGGCAGAGGCCAGTCGCCCTGCGGCGTTGGCGGCGGCAGGAAGAAATCCTGACCCTTTAGCGCTTCAGCGATCTTGAGCTGTTCGTTCTCGGCGATGACCGGAATGCGGACGCCCCGCGACGCTGTGCTGGCGTGGTGGCGACGGCCATGGATCGGATTGATTGATCCAACCTTGGAGATCGTGGCGCACGCACCGAGCGCCAGAGCGGCCGCGGTGACGACGCTCAGGGTGCGGAATATGGTCATTGAGCGGGTCCGGACTCGCCTTGATCTTGCGGCGCTTGCGCGCCTTGGCTGGGGGAGGTGTCGGCCGCCGAAGGCGCCTCGCCGGTCAGACTTGCCGGTTTCGGCGGCGGCATTGTGGCGGCGGCCTTGGCGGCGGCCAACGCCGCCGGCGCCTCGCCAGCGTCTATTAGGGCGATGGCGGCCTGGGCGCGCCCCTGCATAGACTTGCTCAC
>DATCEL010000022.1:0-3113 GCA_036510115.1 Caulobacteraceae bacterium | reverse complement strand
CGCGATCGCCAGAGTTTCGAGACCGTCGCGATTGCGGGCCGCCGCGTCGGCCATGCCGAGGTCACAATGTTCGCCGGCGGCGATCGCCCGTGGCATTGTCGCCGGGGGTCCCGACTCTGCTTGGCGCGTTGTGGGCGGAGAGACGGCGGTGGGGGCCTGTCGAGGGGGCGGACTGAACAGCCACCAGACAAAGGCGACCAGCAAAGCCGCCAGAGCCAGCAGAAACAACCGAAGACCACGGAACCGCCGGGCTCGCCGCACCTTGAGCATGACGGGGCAACGTAGAGGCGTCCATGAAGTTGCGACTATTCCTTACGCTTACGATGGTGGCCGGTGCGGGACTGTCGGGTTGCGACGATTTCAAAACGCCGGCGGCATCTCAGCAAAGCTCCGGCGCCGACCCGAGCCTCGCGCCGCGTCCGCCAGCGGCGCCAGCCACTCCGGCGGTGGCTCAGGCGCCCTCCGCGCCGGCCGCCCCCGCGGTCGCCGATCCATCGCCCGCCGCGCCAGCGTCACCCGAAGCCCAGGCTATCGACGCGGCCGCCTTCGCGCCCGTCCAAACCGCGGCGGACGGCCGCCGCACGCTCATCCGAGCCGAAGTCCTGCTCGACCGCGCCCACTTCTCGCCGGGCGTCATCGACGGCCGGAACGGCGGTAACTTCCGCCTCGCCTTGGCGACCTTCGAGCGCGCGCGCGGTCTCGCCGGCGCGCCGGCGAGCGTTGGGGCAGGCGCGTCCCTCGACGCCGCGGCCTTGAACGCGCTGACGACGGCCGACCCGGGACCGGTGGTCCAGACCTATGTCATCGCCGACGACGACGTGAAGGGTCCTTTTCTGGGAACAGCGCACCAGGACATGGCCGCCCTCGCCAAGCTGAAATACGTCGGCTACACGACCCCCTCCCAAGGCCTGGCCGAGAAGTTCCACATGGGCGAGGACCTGCTCCGGCGCCTTAATCCGGGCGTCGACTTCGGCAAGGCCGGGGCCACGATCCTGGTCGCCCGCCCCTCGTCTGACCCGCTACCGCCGGTTGCCCGGATCGAGGTCGACAAACGCGCCAATCAGGTCCGCGCCTTTGACCCGACCGGGCGCCTTGAGGCGGCCTTCCCAGCCACCGTCGGCAGCACCGAGCGGCCTGCTCCCAGCGGCCAATGGGCCGTTCGCGCCGTCGCGCCGCGGCCCGACTATACCTATGACCCCAGCCGCCTGACCTTTGGCGACAAAACCCAGGGCAAGCTGACGATCCCGCCCGGCCCCAACAATCCCGTCGGTTCGACCTGGATCGACCTGACCGTGCCAACCTTCGGCATTCACGGCGCGCCCGATCCCTCCCTGGTGGGAAAGACGGCCTCTCACGGCTGCGTGCGCCTGACCAACTGGGATGCGGCGGCCCTGGGAAAGGCCGTGAAAAAGGGCGTTCCGGTGATTTTCGAGGGCGTGACGTCCAAGCACTAAAGGCTCGTGATAATTCGCCGCGGGTGGGTGAACACCTCAAGGCCGTCGTCGCGAACAATGCCGACAATGGTGATTCCGGTCGCTTCCGCGGTCCTGAGCGCAAGGGCCGTCGGGGCGGAGACGGCGGCCAGAATGGGCGCGCCGATCATCGCCGCCTTCTGAACGAGTTCCACCGACACCCGGCTGGTGATTAGAACCGCGCCATCGGCCGCCGAGCGTTCCAGACGGGCGAGCGCGCCGGCCAGCTTGTCGAGGGCGTTGTGGCGGCCGACATCCTCGCGCACCGCGACAATCCCCCCGCCGGGAACGAACAGCGCGGCGGCGTGGACCGCCCGCGTCGCCAGGTTCAGCGACTGACGCGGGGCCAGGGCCTTCATCGCGGCCACGAGATCGATGGCGGAGACGGTCTGCTCGGACGCCACAAACGGCAATGCGCGAAGCGCGTCGGCAAGGCTCTCGACTCCACAGAGTCCACACCCGGTGGGGCCAGCCCGGGTCCTGCGTCGCGCCGCCAGGGCCTCGCCACGGTCGCGCGCCAGCCAGATGCGCACCTCGACGCCAGTCGGCAGCGGCGCGATCTCGAGGTTGCGAATCTCGGACCGACCGACGATGATCCCCTCGGTGATGGAAAAGCCGACCGCGAAGTCTTCCAGATCGGCGGGGGTCGCCATCATCACCGCTTCCGATCCGGCGTCGTAGACAAAGGCGACCGCCATCTCTTCAGGGATCTCCCGCGACGCCGCATCGACTTGCGATCCGCGAATTCGGAGAGTGGGCGCCGCCGAGATCGGCGGAAAGTTTGGCTGGGAGGCCATGGCCTCGAACCTACCGGCGGCGGCCCTCCGAGTCACCGTGACCTCGCGCCTCCGCCGGAATGTCGCTAAACCGGCTTCCATGCAGCAAGCGCCCGAGACCATGGCGGCCGAGATCGCGCGGATCGTCGCGTTGCATCTAGGGCGGCGCGGCCCTCTTCTTCCCCTCTTGCACGATGTCCAGGCGGCGTTGGGCTGCATTCCCGATGAGGCCGTGCCGGCGATCGCTCACGGCCTCAATCTCTCGCGCGCCGAGGTGCATGGCGTGATCACCTTCTACCATGACTTTCGCCGGGCGCCGGCGGCCCGGCACGTCGTCCGTCTGTGCCGCGCCGAAGCCTGCCAGGCGCGCGGCGGGGTGGTTATCGAGGCCCAAGCCGCGCGGCGCCTGGGGGTCTCCATGGGCGAGACCCGCGCCGACGGCCAGGTGTCGCTGGAAGCCGCCTTTTGCCTGGGCCTATGCGCCACCGGACCCAACGCGCTGGTCGATGGCCGGCCGATCTCGCGCATCGACGAAGCCGCGCTCGAAGCCATAGCCACGAAGGTCGAGGCATGACCCGGGTTTTCGTCTCGGCGGACATGGCCTCTGTCGCGCTGGGCGCGGACGAGGTCGCGGAGGCCCTGGCGAAGGCGGGCGCCGAGGTCGTGCGCACCGGCTCGCGCGGGCTTTTCAGTGTCGAGCCTCTGGTCGAGGTAGAGACCGATGTGGGACGCATCGGCTTTGGCCCGGTCACCGCCGCCGACGCCGAGCGCATCCTTGCCGGAGAGCATCCCAACCGCCTAGGCGATGTCGGCGCCCTGCCGTTCTTCGCTCGCCAGACGCGACTGACGTTCGCCCGCTGTGGCG
>DATCEL010000021.1:0-6024 GCA_036510115.1 Caulobacteraceae bacterium | reverse complement strand
TTCGCGCCGCAGCTCGCCAGCGCGGCGGACGCTCTGGCCTTCATCGTCAAGGCCGGCGAGGGCGCGGGCTATCGCCCGGGAGAGGATTTCAACCTGGCCATGGACGTCGCCGCCTCGGAGTTTTTCCGCGATGGCCGCTATCACCTGAAGGGCGAGGGCAAGACCCTCGACGCCGCCGGCCTCACCGACTACCTCGCCGATCTCGTCGCCCGCTTCCCGATCGTCTCGATCGAGGATGGCTGCGCCGAGGACGATCTCGCCGGCTGGGCCCATCAGACCGGGGTTCTGGGCGGCAAGGTGCAGCTTGTCGGCGACGACGTCTTCGTCACCAATCCGCTCCGGCTGGCCATCGGCATAGAGCGCGGCCTGGCCAACGCCATCCTGATCAAGGTCAATCAAATCGGCACGCTCTCCGAAACCCTCGACGCCATGGAAATGGCCCGCAACGCCGCCTTCGCCCAGGTGATGAGCCACCGCTCCGGCGAGACCGAAGATTCCACGATCGCCGATCTGGCGGTGGCCACCAATTGCGGACTGATCAAGACCGGTTCCTTGGCTAGGTCCGACCGCCTGGCCAAATACAACCAGCTCCTGCGCATCGAGGAGCAGCTCGGCGACCAGGCTGTCTACGCTGGCCGCAAATCGATCAAGCGGATGGGGTGAGCGCCGCCGGAGATCGCGAATAATTTCGCGGAAAACGATGCGAACACGCGAAATAGGTCACGCCGCCTTTGCCTTGACGCGGTTTCGATTTGTCCGCGCTCTCGTCGCTTCAGGTCTGGTAAACATCCCGCTTGTTCTCGCGATTATCGGCGGATCGGTTGCGGCGGGGCAGTCGAGCTGGGTGAAGCGTGTTCTCGCCTTCAATATGGTGATCCTGGCAATCGCCGCCCTGATCGTCGGCCTGACAATCATGCTGAACGTGATTGATCGAATACATCGCCGCCTCTGGGCGTTTGTCAGCTTCTATCTCGTGCTCGTCTTTCCACTGATTGTCGCGGCCAGCGCATGGGCGTGGGCTAAGCCCTGGACGGACACGCTGGGCAACCGCCAGGGCGGCTTGCCGACCTTTTCGATCAACGTGCTGGGACTCGCGGTGACGCTGTTTGCGTTCATCGTGATGATCGAGCTTGCGTGCTTGGCTGCGTGGGCGACCCTTGCGCCCAAGGCCGCCTATCTCTCCGTGCGCGGTTGGCGGCCGGCGTGGTCTGAGCCGCTGGGCAACTTCACCCACCAATTGGGGTTTCCGGCGTTCGTGGCTCAAATTCGCCGCGGTCGGCTGGGTCTGGGCGGACTCTATTTCCTGATCGCGATCCTCAACATCGCCTTCTTTGGCTTGATGACCGAGCTCTTGTGGCTGCCGCGGCCGGCCACAGCGCCAAAAGAAATTCCGACAACCCTCGTATTGTTAGCGATCCCAGTGGTCGCCCTTCTGCTCTTACTGCTCGGACTCGGCAGAAAGCTCGACCATGCGGCGCGCGGGCGCGCAACGCGCCTCTACCAGGCAGTCCGGGAATGGGATGATCGCCCGCCCATTCTGTTCCTCCGCTCTTTCGATCAAGATGAAATGAGCATCCGGGCGCGCACCCACGACCCCTTGCTTCAGCTTCCCGCCGGCCTAGGGCGGAAGCGGGAACTCGACGAAATGCTCCTCGAGACCGGGGCCCCGTTTGGACCGGTGATTGCCCTGGGCGATCCGCGCAATCCCATCCCCCCGCTGGGGGCCGCGCGCATCTATGTGAGGGACATTGAACAGGACTGGAAGGGCGTTGTCGCCGATCTGATCGTCGCCGCGCGAGCCATCGTCATCTGCCCCCAGACCAGCGCCAGCGTGGCGTGGGAAATCGATCAGGTTCGATCGCCATCAGTGTTGGCGCGGACGATAATCCTCGCCAGCCCAGGCATGTCGGAGGCGGATACAGCCAGACTGTTCGCGGAGATCACCGGCGCGCCGGCGGTGTTAAAGCCGCGACGGCGCCCGATCGCGGCGTTCGTCGATCCCGTCAATGGCTGGACGCTCTTGAGCGCCCGGAACCTCACCGTCCAAACCTACACCGTCGCCCTCAATCGCTCGCTGCAAAGCTTGCTCCAAGTTAAAGATTTTCTGAAACCCAATCCGAGTTAGTGTGCCCTTCGTTCAGATGAAGGCGCGTCGGCGCGGTTTGTGAAGGGGGTGTTCCGGGGATGAACAGCACGTTTCAGACTAAGGGCGCGGGCAACGATGTTCTGGTCGTCTACGGTCTCCTTGTGGAGATGGCCGACCGGGTCAGCCAGCGGCGTCAGGCGTCGAACAACTTCTACCTTTCCGTGAACACTGCATTGACGGGTGCGTCCGCCTATCTCCTGGGCCTGGGCCCGAGTTGGCAGGGCTCGTCCGTGCTTGGCCTGGCGGGCTTGGCGATCTGCCGGCTGTGGATTCGCAACATCCACAGCTACAGGTCGCTGAACGCGGCCAAGTTCGCGGTGATCGCCGATTTGGAAAAGAGCCTGGAACAGCGGCCGTTCACCGAGGAGTGGGTCCGCCTCAGCGCCCCCGACCCCACACGGCGCTATACCCCGTTCTACAAGGTCGAGACGGCGATTCCGTGGATATTCGCAGCCGTCTATGTGGCCCAATTCCTGATGGTCGTCCCTTGGCGACGCCTTGTCGGAATAGGTTGAATTGGCGTGCAATGACACCGTAACCCGAGGCGGTCGGTCCGCTCCCGACGGTCAGCGCGTCAGCATGAGGTGGGTCGCCAGCTCCGTTGGGACAGCCTCCGTCACCCGGTAGCCAAGGCCTGGCAGGTCAATGCCTGCGAACAGGGACTCACCACGGCCCAGAACGACGGGCGACAGCGCCAGGTGCAACTCGTCGATTGCTCCCGCCAGCAGGTACTGGCGGATCGTCGAAACGCCGCCGCCGATCTTCACGTCTAGGTCGCCCGCGGCGGCCTTGGCCTGGGCGAGCGCCGCCTCGATCCCGTCGGTGACGAAATGGAAGGTCGTCCCGCCCTCCATCACGATTGGCGCCCGGGCGTGGTGGGTGAGGATGAAGGTCGGCGCGTGATACGGGGGATTGTCACCCCACCAGCCCTTCCAGTCGGGCCCGCCCCAATCGTCGCCGGCCGGCCCGAACATATTGCGGCCGAGGATGAAGGCGCCGAAGCCTTCCGCCGCGGCGCGGGCGAAGCGATCGTCAGTCCCGCCGTCTTGCCCGACCATCGATCGAAAGGTGCGGGTCGGGTAGAACCAATTGTGCAACTCCCGGCCCCGTTTGCCGAGCGGATGCTCCAGGCTCTGGTCCGGCCCGGCCCCGAAGCCGTCGATGGACACTCCAAAACCCGCTACGCGCACATTGCCCATGAGGGGCCTCCTGACCTGCCGCTGAAGTTTCATCCAGCGGTGATTAGAGTCCGGCCCATTAGGCTTGCGTTAAAGTCGCGGCGCGATATCGAGGGCTCGTCATTCCGAGGCTTCTGAGTCGGCCGATGCTTCTGCGTCTCCAGACCTACCTGCCGACGGCCATCCTGGCCGTTCTGATCTTCTATTTCGCCTTTCATGCGCTGACCGGCGAGCGCGGGCTGTTGCTCACCCGCCAGCGACGCGAAACTCTCGCGGCGAAACAGGCCGAGCTGGCTCAGCTCCAGGCCGAGCGCCGCGATCTGGAGATTCGCGCGCGCCTGCTCCGCAACGACGATCTCTCGGCCGATCTTCTCGAAGAGCGGGCCCACGTCCTGCTAGGTTTTGTCGATCCCAGGGATTATGTGATCCGCGTGGTCCCGAACCAGGGCTGAACGCCGCCTCCGGGCGTTTCCGCTGGATCGATACTGTCACGGAGAGCCGTTCATGACGCGCGCACCGGCCAAGTCCGCCTCCCGAAAGGGCGCGAACGGAGAGGCTGACGACGCCGATCTTCTCGCCTTCTACCACGACATGCTGCTCATCCGCCGTTTCGAGGAGCGGGCGGGCCAGCTTTACGGAATGGGTCTGATCGGCGGCTTCTGTCACCTCTACATCGGTCAGGAAGCGATCGCCGTCGGCATGCAGGCGGCCCGGCGCCCGGGCGATCAGGTGATCACCGGCTATCGCGACCATGGCCACATGCTGGCCGCGGGCATGGATCCCAAGACGGTGATGGCCGAACTGACCGGCCGGGCGGCGGGCGTCTCGCGCGGCAAGGGCGGCTCCATGCACATGTTCTCGGTGGAGCACGGCTTCTATGGCGGCCACGGCATCGTCGGGGCGCAGGTGAGCCTGGGCACCGGCATCGCGCTGGCCAACCGTTATCGCGACGACGGAGCGGTGGCCTTCGTCTACTTCGGCGATGGCGCCGCCAACCAGGGCCAGGTCTATGAGAGCTTCAACATGGCCTCGCTGTGGAAACTGCCAGCCGTCTATGTGATCGAGAACAACCAATACGCCATGGGCACCAGCGTCGAACGCTCGTCTTCCCAGGCCCACCTCTATCGGCGCGGCGCGGGCTTCAACATTCCCGGCCATGAAGTTGATGGAATGAACGTTTCCGCCGTCCTGACCGCCGGCCTCGAGGCGGCGGAATTCGCCCGCTCTGGCAAGGGGCCGACCATCCTCGAGATGAAGACCTATCGCTATCGCGGCCACTCGATGAGCGATCCGGGAAAATACCGCACGCGCGACGAAATCGACGCGGTGCGCAAGACGCGCGATCCGATCGACCACCTCCGCGATCGGATGGAGTCGAAGGGCCTGGCGGATGAAGCCAAGCTCAAGGGGATCGACGCCGAGGTGAAGGCCATTGTCGCTGACGCCGCCGAATTCGCCCGCACCTCTCCCGAACCCGCCCCCGAGGAACTCTACACGGACATCTATGTGGAGGCCGCGGCGTGACCCCGCTTCGCCAAAGGCTCCGCAGGGCGAGACTTGTCCTTCGTAGCTCCGTCAGGAGCGTAGGAAGATGACCGACATTCTGATGCCGGCGCTGTCGCCGACCATGGAAGAGGGCTCGCTGGCCAAGTGGCTCGTCAAGGCGGGCGACGCGGTCAAGAGCGGCGATGTCATTGCCGAGATCGAAACCGACAAGGCGACCATGGAGGTCGAGGCCGTCGACGAGGGCGTGGTCGCGGAAATCCTCGTCGCCGAGGGGACCGAGGGGGTCAAGGTCAACACCCCCATCGCCAGGCTCGAAGGCGGCGATGCGGCCAAACCCCCTCCCTCAAAGGGGGAAGAGAACGCCAGCGCGCCTCAACCCTCCGCCCCCACCGGGGGGAGCACCGACAAAGCCGGGGAGGGGGGCGCCGCGGCAGCGCAACTCGCCGATCCCGAAATTCCCGCCGGGACCAAGATGGTTCGCGTCACCCTGCGCGACGCCCTGCGCGACGCCATGGCCGAGGAGATGCGGCGCGACGAGACCGTGTTTCTGATGGGCGAGGAGGTGGCCGAGTACCAGGGCGCTTATAAGGTCAGCCGCGAACTGCTGCAGGAATTTGGCGCGCGCCGGGTCATCGATACGCCGATCACCGAGCACGGATTCGCCGGCGTGGGCGTTGGCGCGGCCATGGTTGGCCTCAAGCCGATCGTCGAATTCATGACTTTCAATTTCGCCATGCAGGCTATTGATCAGATTATAAATTCCGCAGCCAAAACCCACTATATGTCGGGCGGTCAGATTACCTGTCCGATCGTTTTTCGCGGCCCCAATGGCGCGGCCGCGCGCGTGGCGGCCCAGCACAGCCAGGACTATTCGACCTGGTATGCTCAGGTGCCCGGGCTGAAGGTCGTCGCGCCCTATGACGCCGCCGACGCCAAGGGCCTGTTGAAGTCGGCCATTCGCGATCCCAATCCCGTGGTCTTTCTCGAGCATGAAATGCTCTACGGCCACGAGGGAGAGGTGCCGGAGGGCGTCGACTGGCTGGTTCCCATCGGCAAGGCGCGCGTGCGCCGCGTCGGCGACGGCGTCACTATCACCGCCCACGCCCGCATGGTCGGCCTCGCCCTGGAGGCGGCCGAGGTCCTGGCCCAGGACGGGATCGAGGCGGAGGTGATCGACCTTCGCTCTCTGCGCCC
>DATCEL010000020.1:0-5377 GCA_036510115.1 Caulobacteraceae bacterium | reverse complement strand
CTCCGGCTGGAACAGGGAATAGGCCCCGGCCGAGCCGCAACATTGCGACGGATCGGCCGCCGGCGTCACCTCATAGCCCAATCCCGAGAGCAGCTTTTCGACCGCCCCGCCAAGGCCGGGACCGTTGCGCAGGGTGCATGGATCGTGCACCGCGATCCGCGCCGCCACCGGCGCCCGCGCACCGGCAATTGGCGATGAGGTCAAGACCTCGATCGGATCCTTCAGGTGGGCCACGATCCGCCGCGCCTTTTCGACATAGTCCGCATGCTCGGCCAAGAGGTCGGGCCAATCGCGGATGAAGGCCGCGCAACCGCTGGCGTTGACCACGATCGCCTCGAAGCCGGCGTCGAGGCTAGCGTCCCAGGCGTCGATCTGTCGGCGGACCATCGCCTTGGCCTGTTTGTCGGCTCCCAGATGAAATGGAACCGCGCCGCAGCAGCCGCGCCGCTCGACCAGGGTCACGCCCAGCCGATCGAACACCCGCGCGGTGGCGGCGTTGAAGCGGCCGGCGGCGGCGCGCTGCACGCAACCGCCGAGGATCAGCATCCGGCGCGCATGGCGCTTGGTGGGCCAACGTCCCGCGGGTCGCGCCGGCGGTATGTTGGCGACGAGACGGGCCGGGAGGACAAAGCGCAGGGCGCGTCCGGCGGCGAAGACAGCCGCGAGTAGGCCGGGGTGGGCGGCGGCGACCCTCACCGCCCAGCGCTCGAGTCTCTCATGAGTGGCGCGCGGAACCTTGGTGGACACAAAGCCGCGACCGATATCGAGGAGTCGGTGGTACTCGACCCCGGACGGGCAGGCCGGTTCGCAGGCGCGGCATTCCAGGCACCGGTCGAGATGATTTTGGGTCAGCGGCCCGATCGGCTGCCCCTCGAGGGCCTGCTTTATCAGATAGATCCGGCCGCGCGGCCCATCCAGTTCGTCGCCGGTCAGGCGATAGGTCGGACAGACCGAATTGCACATGCCGCAGTGAACGCAGGCTCCCAAGACCTCCTCGGCAATAGCCCCGGCGGCCGTGCCTCTCAAAGCGCCGACGATATCGGTGCGCATGGCTTTCAGAGCCCTTCGTACATGCGGCCGCGATTGAACACGCCGGCGGGATCCAGCGCCGCCTTCAGGCGCTGGTGCAGGGCCATGAGCGGCGGCGAAAGGGGCTCAAACGCGTCTTCCCCATCGACGACACCGTGAAACAGGGTGGCGTGGCCGCCCGCCGCGCGCGCCGCGTCGCGAACGGCTCCATCGGGCGCCGGGGTGACAAGCCACCGTTGCGCCCCCGCCCAATCGATCAACCAATCGCCGGCGAGGCCATCGACGGACCGCGTCCTCGGAACCGACAGCCGCCACAGCCGGGGGGCGGCGAAAAACGGATGCCGCATGTGACGCAGCTCGTTCCATATCTTGAGCGCGGCCTTGTCGCCGCCGAGCGTGGACGCGGCGTGCGCCACCGCCCGCTCGGTCCCGGACAGGCGCAGATAGAGCCGCGCGCCGTCGTGGAAGGCGCCGGTCACGGGCAGCGGCCGGCCGAGCAGCGAGGTGAGGCGGCCCTGGGCGCGGGGCCAGTCTTCGTTGAAGGCGAGGGTGCGCTGTTGGCGCGGCCGGGGCGTGACCCGCAGCGACACGTCGAGCAACACGCCAAGACATCCCATCGCGCCGCTCATCAGCCGGAAGGCGTCGAAGCCGGCGACGTTCTTGAACACCGTTCCGCCGAACCTCAAGCTGCGGCCGCGCCCGTCCATCACCGTCACCCCGAGCACAAAGTCGCGCACGGCGCCGACGAACGGCCGGCTTGGGCCCGAAAGACCGGCGGCGACCATGCCGCCCAAGGTGCCGCCACCGCCGAAATTGGGCGGTTCGAAGGCCAGCTTCTGGTCGTGCTTGGCCAGCAAACGTTCGATCGCATCGATGCGCGTGCCCGATCGAGCGGTGATCACCAACTCGCTCGGCTCATAGGCGATGACCCCGCGATGGCCGGACAGGTCGAGTGGCCGACCAGAGGTGCGGCGGCCGAGGAAGGCCTTGGAATTGGCCCCGATGATCTTCAGCGAATGGCGACGGCGGGTGGCTTCGCGCACCCGCGCCGCCAAGGCTTCTGTCGCCTCCTCAGAGTCGATCGAGATGGGCAAAGGCGACCGCTCCCCTATGCACATGCATGGCGCCGAATTCGGCGCACCGGGCGAGGGTGGGAATGGCCTTGCCCGGATTGAGCAGGCCCGACGGATCGAATGCCGCCTTGATGGCGGCGAAGGCGTCGATTTCCTGGGGCGAGAACTGGACGCACATCTGATTGATCTTCTCACGGCCGACCCCGTGCTCGCCGGTGATCGTCCCGCCGGCGCGGACGCACAATTCCAGAATGGCTCCGCCCAGACCCTCCGCCCGATCCAACTCGCCCTCGCGCCGGGCGTCATAGAGGATGAGGGGGTGCAGATTGCCGTCGCCGGCGTGGAAGACATTGGCCACTGGCAGACCGTGAGAGATCGAGAGCCTGGCGATTTCGTCGAGCACCTCCGGCAGGCGGGCGCGGGGAATGGTCCCATCGATGCAGTAGTAGTCCGGCGCCATGCGTCCCATGGCCGGGAAGGCAGCCTTGCGTCCGGCCCAGAACCTCTGCCGCTCGGCTTCATCGCGCGCCAGCCGGACATCGCTCGCGCCGGCCGCGCGGCAGATATCCGCGACACGCGCCAGCTCGGACGCCACATCGGCTTCCTCGCCATCCAGTTCGCACAGCAAAATCGCCGCCGCGTCGGTCGGGTAGCCGGCGCCGCAATACTGTTCGGCGGCGACGATGGCGAGATTGTCCATCATCTCCAGACCGGCGGGAATGACGCCGTCGGCGATGATCGCCGCCACCGCCCGTCCGCCATCGCCGACCGCCGCGAAGGCCGCCAGCAGCGCGCGCGCGTGCGCCGGCTGGGGCAGCAGCCTGACCGTGACCTCGGTGATCACGCCCAAGAGCCCTTCGGACCCGGTCATCAGGGCCAAAAGATCGAAGCCCGGGGCATCGAGCGCCTCGCCGCCCAGGTGAAGAATCTCCCCGTCCAGGGTCACGACCTCCAGGGCGGCGATGTTGTTCACGGTTAGGCCGTACTTCAGGCAATGCACGCCGCCGGCGTTCTCGGCCACATTGCCGCCGATGCTGCAGGCGGCCTGGGACGAGGGGTCGGGCGCATAGAAGAGGCCGAAGGGTCCCGCGGCTTCCGATACGGCCAGGTTGCGCACCCCTGGCTGCACCCGGGCCGTGCGCGCGTCCGGATCGATGGCCAGGATCGCGGCGAGACGCGAAAGGCTGAGGAGCACGCAGCCGGGAAAGGGCAGCGCCCCGCCCGAGAGCCCGGTCCCAGCCCCCCGGGCCACGACCGGAACGCCCATGGCCTTGCACGCCATCAGCACCTCACGGACCTCCTCGGTGGTCCTGGGCAGCGCCACCAGACCAGGTAGGGACCGATAGGCGGCGAGACCGTCGCATTCATAGACCCGCAACGCCTCGGGAGCGGACAGGAGCCCGTCGGCGGGAAGAACGGTCCTGAGGCGCGCGGTCAGCGTCTCGCGATCATAGGCGTCAAAGCGCGCATCCAGCCGTGGATCGAACTCACCCAGCATGGGCGCCACGCTAGGCGCGAGCTCTGGCCAGGTCGATACCGCCGACCACGTGGCCCTAGTCAAAATCCGGCGCGAAGCGGATGTTGCCGGCCTTGAGGCCCTCAAGCACCACTTCAACGCCGCCAGACTTGATCATCCATTCGAGCCGATGGTCGCGATACTCGCGCTTGAAAAGACCGCGTCTGACCAGATCGGCGACGTCCACCGCTCCGCGGTCCAAGTTACGCGCCTCGGCCACCGTTTGGCTCACCGACTCGCGCTTCAGCGTTCGGGCGAGCCACGCCGAAAGGGGCGAGCCGTCAGGCGGCGCTAGGCCGAGGGCGGCCGAGGCGGCGAGGTATGGGACGACGCTGAGATCGCCCCAGCCGAAGGCCTCGCCATTGAACCATTTTCGCGCGCCGAGCTGCCGCTCCAGCCAGGCGTGAAACCCGCGGGCTTGGCGCGCCGCTTCGGAGGTGAGCGTGGCGGCGAGTTGGCCCTCGGCGCGCTTGAACCAGCCGATCTCCCCGAGCGCCCAGTTGATGGCTTCGTAGTGGGTGTCCATGATCTCCTCGATCATTCTGACGCGGGCGCGCTCAGCGGCCTCGAGGGGAAGCAGCGGCGGCTGCGTCCAGCGATCTTCGATGTATTCGAGGATGATGGTGGAATCGAATATGCGGATGTCGCCATCGATAAGGGCCGGAACCTCGGCTCTCGGGCTCGCGACCCGGAATTCCTCCGCCCCGCCGCCGGCGCCCAGGCCGCCGGGCACGACGGCCTCGAACCCGACGCCCTTCTCGCGCAAGGCGATCCGCACCTTCTGGGCGTAGGGCGAAAGCGGGTGATCGTAGAGTTTGATCACGGCCGCTCATTGCCGAAGATGATCGTGCCAGCGGCGCCGAACATGCCCCCGATCCCCTGGCTCAGGGAGATTTTTGCGCCCGGAACCTGGGCCGGCGCGACCCCGCGCATCTGCCGCACGCTCTCCTGCAGGGCGTACATGCCGTACATGCCCGAATGCATATAGGAGAGGCCGCCGCCGTTGGTGTTCAGCGGCAGCTTGCCACCGGGGGCGGTGTTCCGTCCACGGATGAAGGCGGCGGCTTCGCCCGGCTGGCAGAAGCCGAGATCCTCGAGCCCATAGAGCGGCAGATGGGCGAAGGCGTCGTAGATCATCAGGTGGTCGACGTCGGCGTGGCCGATCCCGGCCTCCTCGAACGCCTTTTTCGACGACACCCGAAAGGCGCGCGAGCTGGTGAAGTCGGCCATCTGCGAGACCATCGGTGTCTCGACGCTTTCGCCGGTCCCGAGCACATAGACGGGCTTGCGCGGAAAGTCCGCCGCGCGCTCGGCGCTGGTCAGGATGAGCGCGCCGCCGCCGTCAGTGACCAGGCAGCACATCAGCTTGCGGAACGGCCAGGCTATCATCTCCGAGGCCAGCACATCGGCCACGGTGATCGGGTCGCGATAGCTGGCGCGCGGATTGAGCGCGGCCCACTCGCGCTGAATGACCGCCACCCAGGCGAGGTCTTCTTCGCTAAGGCCGTAGGTCTTGAGATAGCGGAGCACTGGGATGGTGAACATTGTCGGCGCCCCAATCGGTCCGAAGGGCGCCTCGAACTGGCCCTGCAGGCTGGACCCGGCGCCGCCGCCGAACCGGCCACCCGCGCCGACCCGAGAGCGCCCGCTCTCCCCGTGGGTGATCAGCACGGTCGTGCAATAGCCCTCGTTGATCGCCGCCGCCGCGTGGCGCACGTGCAGCATGAACGAGCATCCGCCCACGGACGTGCCGTCGACC
>DATCEL010000019.1:0-2686 GCA_036510115.1 Caulobacteraceae bacterium | reverse complement strand
GCTCCGGCCGGAAGATCCGCCGGCCGCCGAAGCTGGCCACGCGCGCCGCCCGGCCGCCGGCGAGGCGTCCGAAAATATCGAAGTCGTGGCACACCTTGTCGAGCATGAACGAGCCGCCGAAGTCGGCGCGGCGGCGCCAGTTGCGGGCGAGGTAGGCGCCGTGTTCGGGATGCAAATGCTCGGTGGCGTCCATGGAGACGAGCTCGCCAAGTTCGCCGGCATCGGTACGCGCGATCACTTCGCGGACGATGGGCATGGAGCGCATGACCAGACCGATGAACAGCGGCGGGACGGCCCCGCCGGCCAGGCGCCGCGCCAGTTCCAGCGTCTCGGCGCGGGTGCGGACGATCGGTTTCTCACAGAAAATCGGGAAGCCGGCGGCGAAGGCGGCTTCGAGATGGGCGAGGTGCAGATGGTTGGGCGAGCCGATCATCACCAGATCGAAGGGCCCGTCGGCCAGCAGAGCGGCTACGTCGGCGAAGACGCGGCCCGCATCGATGCCTCTCTGGCTGAGGATCGGCAGGCCGACCGGCGCTGGATCGGCATAGCCGGCGACCTCCAGCATCCAGCCGACCTCGACCATCGCCGCCAGCACATGGGCGATGCGCTGACCCAAGCCGATGACGGCGATGCGGTGGCGTTTCATGCGTCGGTTCTGGCGCGGGCGGGCGCTCAGATCAATTGGATTGCCTCGCCAGGGTCGGCCTCATACGGTGAACGGCGATAAGGAACGCCGGAGGCCACGCCATGAAGTTCACCTGGTTCAACCTGATGCCCTGGCCTTATCTTCCCGATGACTTCCGCGAGAAGAACCGCTCGGTGTGGGTCGATATCGACCAGAACCTGTTCGATCCCGCGAAAAGCCATCAAGTCTACAACACCTACATGGACCTATTGGAGTACGCCGACACCCTGGGCTTCGACGGGGTGGGGGTGAACGAGCACCACCAGAACGGCTATGGCATCATGCCCTCGCCCAATCTCATCGCCGCCGGCCTGGCGCGACGGACGAAGAATGCCGCCATCGTCGTCTTGGGCAACTCCATCGCCCTCTACAACCCGCCGGTGCGCGTGGCCGAGGAGTTCGCCATGCTCGACTGCATCAGCGGCGGGCGGCTGGTGGCCGGCTTCCCGGTCGGGACATCCATGGACACCAACTATTGCTACGGCCAGATCCCGGCCCTGACGCGCGAGAAGTACGCCGAGGCGCATGATCTGATCATCAAGGCGTGGACGACGCGCGAGCCATTCGCCTTCAACGGCCGCTACACCAAGCTGCGGCATGTGAACATTTGGCCAAGACCGATCCAGCAGCCACATCCGCCGGTGCATATCCCCGGCGGCGGCTCGGTGGAGACCTACGACTTCTGCATCGACAACACCTACAGCTACTCCTACCTCAGCTTCACCGGCTACATCCGCGCCAAGGCCCTGCTGCAGGGTTATTGGGACCGGGTCGCCGAGCGCGACGCCCCCGACGCCTCGCCCTATCGCGCCGGCTTCGCCCAGACGATCTGCGTGGCCGAGACCGACGAAGAGGCGGAGCGCCTCTATGCGAAGCACCTGCACTATTTCTACAACCGCTGCCTGCACGTCTATCCGGGCTTCGCCGACGCGCCGGGCTATCGGACCATCAAGACCATCCAGACCGGAGCCCTGTCGCAATATGCCCCGCCCAAGGGCTTCGGCGAACTGACCTGGAAAGACCTCACCGAAGGCGGCCACGTGATCGCCGGCTCGCCGGAGACCGTCCGTCAGCGGATGGAAGAGTTGATCAAGGGCTTGAACGTCGGCCACATCTTCTGCCTGATGCACGTGGGCGACATGCCAGCCGACAAGTGCATGTATTCCTCGCGGCTGTTCGCCGAGAAGGTGATGCCCAAACTCCGCGGGGCTCTGCCGGCCTGCGACGGCGACGAGCGCTTCTGGTGTCATCCGTTGGAAAAGCGCGCGACGCCGGGCTCACTGCCGCCGGAATACGTCCGCGCCCGCGAGGACGCCTAGATGGGCCTGGACAGCAAGACCGTCGCCACCCGCCACGCGCCGGCGCGCTGTCTGGTGGGCGGATCGGGGTCGCCGCTTCTCTATCTCCACGGGGCGGGCGGAATGACCGCCGACGATCCGATCCTGGCCGCGCTGGCGGAGCGCTGGCATGTGCATGCGCCGTTCCTGCCCGGCTATGGCGAGACGGAGGCGTGCGACTCGCTGCGCGACATGCTCGACTTCACCCTGCACACCGCCGATGTGGCCGCGGCGCTGGGCCTGAAGGACCCGATCCTGGTCGGCCATTCCATGGGCGGAATGATCGCCGCCGAGATGGCCGCCGTGGCGCCGAACGATTTTAGCCGTCTGGCCCTGATCGCGCCGGCCGGCCTGTGGCTCGAGGATCATCCGATCCCGGACATGTTCTCGCTCCTGCCGTTCGAGATGCCGGCCTATCTGTTCCACGACCCCGAGGCCGGCGCCAAGCTGATTACCGCCGGTCTGAAGATGGACGATCCGGAGTTCCTCAAGACCTATCTCATCCGCAACGCCCGCCAGATGGGCATGGCCGGCAAGATCCTCTTCCCCATTCCCGAGCGCGGACTTGGCGAGCGCCTCTACCGGATCAAGGCCAAAACGGTGATCGTCTGGGGCGAGAGCGATCGAATGATCCCGCCGGCCTACGGCCCGACCTTCGCCGCCG
>DATCEL010000018.1:0-2130 GCA_036510115.1 Caulobacteraceae bacterium | reverse complement strand
CCGTCGGCGCCATGAGCGGTGACGAAGGTGACCGCCTGGGCCGCGCCGCGATGGGTGAGCGGCGCGCCGGCGGCGGCCGAGGCGGCGAGGGCGGCGGTGACGCCTGGAATGACTTCGCATGGCACCCCGGCCGCGCGGCAGGCTTCCAGTTCCTCGCCGCCGCGACCGAAGATGAACGGGTCGCCACCCTTGAGCCGGACGACATCCAGACCCTGGCGGGCGAAGGCGACCAGCAGACGGTCAATGTCGCCCTGGAGATAGGAGTGGCGCGACTTGCGCTTGGCGACGCAGATGCGCCGCGCCCGAACGGGGGCGAGATCCAGTATGGCCTCCGAGACCAGGCCGTCGTGAACAATGACGTCGGCGCCCTGGAGCGCCTTCAGCGCCTTGATCGTCAGCAGATCGGGGTCGCCCGGGCCGGCGCCGACCAGACTCACCCGGCCCACGCCGGCGGTGGGACCGCTCAGCAGCACCAAGCCACGGGCTCTGTTCGCTGGAGATGGAATGCGGCGGGTCATCGGTTTGGCGCTTGCCTTTAAGCTTCCCTGATAGGCAAATCGGAGACCTTGAAATCATCGACGGGGCGGACCCGATGAAGGGACCCGCCCCGCCGTCGCCAGCCGACGAAGGGCCGGACGCCGTCTGACGGTTGCAAATTGGTGGGGCAAGGTCCATTTCGCAAGCCGAGGACTTCTGCCCGGGGTATCAGTAAAACTCATGGAGACTCGACGCCGTTTGCCGCCGCTGAATGCCCTGCGCGCGTTCGAGGCCGCGGCCCGGCACCTGAACTTCAGCCGCGCCGCCGACGAGCTTTCGGTGACCCCCGGCGCGGTCTCCCAACAGATTCAGAACCTCGAGGAATACGTCGGGGCCGCGCTCTTCAAACGGACGCCGCGCGGCTTACTGCTCACAGACGCCGCTCAGACCGCCCTCCCCGCCCTGCGCGAAGCCTTTGACCGGCTGGCCGAGGCCGCCGGCCTGCTCACCGCCGCCGTCGACGGACGCCGCCTCACCCTCACCGCGCCGCCCTCCTTCGCCGCCAAGTGGCTGATGCCGCGGCTGGGCCGTTTCGAGGCCGCCCACCCTCAGGTGGATGTGTGGCTCTCCGCCGATATGGACATCGTCGACCTCGCCGGCGGCGACGTCGACCTCGCCGTACGCTACGGCGCCGGCGCCTATCCGGGCCTGGAATCCCAGCGCCTGATGCACGAGACGGTGATCCCGGTGATGAGTCCCGAGCTCAACGCCGCCAACCCGCTCGCCGCGCCCGAGGATCTCGCCCGCCACGTCCTGCTGCACGATGGCTCTCCCGACGCCGACGAAAGCTGCCCCGATTGGCAGATGTGGCTGGCCGCGCGCGGGGTGAAGGGCGTCGACGGCTCGCGGGGCCCGCGATTCAACCAGTCGAGCCTGGTCATCGAAGCCGCCGCGGCCGGTCGGGGCGTCGCCCTGGCCAAGCGCACGCTCGCCCAGGACGACCTCGACGCCGGACGCATCGTCGCGCCCATGGCCATCACCACCTCGGTGGATTTTGCCTATTACGTCGTTCACCAAAAGGCCAAGGCGCGACTGCCGCAGGTTAAGGCCTTCGTCGCCTGGATTCTCTCCGAGGCCGCCGCTCACGACACGGCGATGGCCAGCCTCAACAACGGCGCCTGGATCTAGCCGCCGGCGACCTTGCCTTCGCGGCCTTTTGCCCTATGGTCCGCCGCCTCGCGGGCGGGGGCTTTGAGCTCCTAGCGACGCGGCGGGTGATTAGCTCAGTTGGTAGAGCAGCTGACTCTTAATCAGCGGGTCGTAGGTTCGAGCCCTACATCACCCACCAATCTTCTCGACGGATTGGCCCGGCGACCTCGGTCGCCCCAACTTCAGGGGGGCGGACGCCTTGCGCTTCAATAAGACCGAAGGGCGATTCCTCAACGCCTTCTATCGCCGGGGACCGGTGGCGGCGCACCTGCTGCTGCGCTCTGGAAACGATCCGCGGATTCTGGTGGCGTTTCCCGCCGGCGACAGTGGCGTGGGGCTGTGGTTTGCGCACCAAGAGGCGAGTGTTTCGTGGCGTCTGCTAGGCGAGCTGAGCGCCCTCGAGCGGAAGGATGCGAAGAGCCGGCCGCTGCATGGGATAGAGGC
>DATCEL010000017.1:0-2120 GCA_036510115.1 Caulobacteraceae bacterium | reverse complement strand
CCGCGAGACACTTGGTTCCGTTCTCCGCCGCGGGCAAAAGAAAGGGCGCCGGAAAAGCTCCGGCGCCCCATCTGTCTATAGGCGTGCGACTTAGTGGCGATGACCGCCATGATCGCCATGACCGCCGCGATCGCCGCCGTGGTCACCGCGACCGCCGCCGCGACCGCCATGCCAGTCGCCACGCCCGCCACGCCAACCGCCGCGATCGCCTCGCCAGCCACCGCGGTCACCGCGCCAGCCGTCATGATCGCGCCCGCCGCGCCAACCGGGATACCAGCCGCCGCCGCGCCAGCCGTTCCAGCCGATCGGTCCGCCCCAACCAAAGCCGGTCCGCCAGGCAAAGCCGCAACGGTAATAGCCCGGGCCGCGCCAGCCGCCCGGATACCAGCAGTAGTTGGCGCCGCCCCAGAACCAGTCGGTCTGTTCAAGCTGAACGGGCTGCGCCGGATTGTACACTCCGACGATCAGTTGGGCCGGTGGCCCAGCCGTGTCGTTGGCCACCAGCGTGGGCATGACCCCCGCCGAAGCCCCGCCCGCGACCGCTAACGCGGCCGCCGCCGCAATAATCGTACCCTTAAGACTCTTCATGTGCGTTTCTCTCCGCAAAAGGTCCCTCTACAGCACCGCCAATTCACCAAGTTCACCATGAACCGGGGCTGAACCGATTGAGTTCGATACCGTCCCCTTCCCACAGCCGCTTGGCGAGCCTATCTTTGCAGGGTTCGGACTTGTCCGGACTATGGAGATAAACGCGCGCGTAATAAGCGGACTGGACCCGGGTGCGATTCCCGGCGGCTCCACCATCACCCTTCTAGGACCGTCTCGCGTTATCGGCGAGCACGATTTGGGGCCGATCAGCATCGACAGACGTCTAAAGGTGTTTGCTTTCTCTCGGCGTGGCTCACCGTTTCGGGCCTTAAACTAACTGCGAACGATAACTTCGCTCATGAGTACGCTCTCGCCGCTTAATGCGACGCGGTCGTATTCGACCTCTGAAGTCCTGATGTCTTAGCAGCGTCAGGCGGGGCCCGGGGAGCGCCCGCCAACAGAAGCTCCCCACCTATCTCCGCCGTCGATGACTTGCTTCCCGACTTTCACGAGGAACAGTAGATTGACGTCGCCAGATTTTCGCCGCATTGTGAGTTTCGGTCAGGGTTCGTCATTAGAGGGTAGTCATGAACACTTTCGCAGCCGCTATCATGAGCGCCGCTGTCGCGCTCGCGGGCTCCGCCTCGGCGATGACCATCTTCGCCCCCGAGGCGCCATTCGTACCCTTCCCAGTCGTGAACGCTTTCGGCCCCGGCCCTCAGACCGTGAACTCCAATATCACCTGGTCGTCGACCAACGCATCCACCCAGGGAGGCTCGGTCTACGGATACAACGAGTTCTACGGCTTCGGCTCTAACGGCTCGTCCACGGGCTTTTCTCTGGTCGGCCTCAACGACTCTTCGGACGTCTACGCGGTCACCGACAGCATGACCTTCGCCTTCGCCACCCCGGTGCAGTCGATCGGCGCGGTCTTGAACTGGGTCCCCAACGGACTTCCGGTAACGATCGCGGTCTATGACTCTTCCCACGTGCTGCTGGATTCCCTGACGCTCTCCGCTGGCGGCGTGAACTTGGTGGCGCACAGCCACTTCTACGGTTTCGCCGAATCCACCGCCGACATCTCCTCTTTCGTGCTGACCGACGGATATGTTGCGGCCATCGGCGGCCTCAACGGCACCATCGGATCGGTTCCGGAGCCGGCGAGCTGGGCTCTGGTGCTGGCGGGTTTTGCCGGCCTCGGCGCGTCGCTGCGCACGAACCGCCGCCGGGCCGCGCTCGCCTAGGGCCTTGCATTTGGTCGAACTGGACTGAAACGCCGTCGGCCATCGCGCCGGCGGCGTTTTCCTGTGACGCCGCCCTTGTTTTAGCGTCGCCCCGCGTTAGGCTTGACCCATGGCCAAGGACGACAAGCCCAAGGACCTGATCGGCTACGCCGCCCTGCAGCAGGATGCGCTGCGGTCGGTGGTGCGCGGGGCGCTGTAGCAGGCGGCCACGCCGCGAGGCCTACCTGGCGACCACCATTTCTACATCAGTTTCCGCACCGACTTTCCCGACGTCATCGTCCCCGACGA
>DATCEL010000016.1:0-2938 GCA_036510115.1 Caulobacteraceae bacterium | reverse complement strand
GCGCTCGCGCCTGGCTGGCGGCGCCGGTCAACGCCAGCCTGCTGATCCTGCTCGTGCTCGCGGGATTTTATCACGGCCAGCTCGGCATCCGCGTGATCGTCGAGGACTATGTCGCCCGGCGGGGGAGCCGGAACGTGCTGCTCATTCTCAATGTTTTCGTCGCGGCCGCGGCCGCGACGCTGGCGGTCGTCTGCATCCTGGGCGTCTCGTTCGGCGGCGGGAGCGTCTAGCGCATGGCGAGCTATGAATTCGTCGATCACACCTTCGATGTGGTGGTTGTGGGCGCCGGCGGTTCGGGCCTGCGCGCGGCGATCGGCTGCGCCGAAGCGGGGCTGAAGACCGCCTGCATCACCAAGGTCTTCCCCACCCGCTCGCACACCGTCGCCGCCCAGGGCGGCATCTCGGCCAGTCTCGGCAATATGGGCCAGGATGACTGGCGCTGGCACATGTACGACACGGTCAAGGGCTCGGACTGGCTCGGCGACCAGGACGCCATCGAATATCTCGTCCGCAACGCCCCGGCGGCGGTCTATGAGCTGGAGCACTGGGGCGTGCCGTTCTCGCGCACCACCGAGGGCAAGATCTACCAGCGGGCCTTCGGCGGCATGACCCGCAACTATGGCGAGGCGCCGATTCAGCGCACCTGCGCGGCCGCCGACCGCACTGGCCACGCCATGCTCCACACCATGTACGGCCAGGCGCTGTCCAAGACCGTCGAGTTCTTCATCGAATATTTCGCCCTCGATCTGATCATGGACGATGGCGTGGTGCGTGGCGTGACCGCCTGGAACCTCGACGACGGCACGCTACACCGCTTTTCCGCCCAGCGGGTGATCCTGGCCACCGGCGGTTACGGCCGGGCCTATTTCTCCTGCACCAGCGCCCACACCTGCACCGGCGATGGCGGCGGCATGGCGTTGCGGGCCGGCCTGCCCCTGCAGGACATGGAGTTCGTCCAGTTTCACCCCACCGGCATCTATGGCGCCGGCTGCCTGATCACCGAGGGCGCGCGCGGCGAGGGCGGCTACCTGACCAACTCCGCGGGCGAGCGGTTCATGGAACGCTACGCGCCGTCGGTGAAGGATCTGGCGCCGCGCGACATGGTCAGCCGGGCCATGACCATCGAGATCCGCGAGGGACGCGGCGTCGGACCGAAGAAGGACCACATTTTCCTGCACTTGGATCACCTGGATCCGAAGGTGCTGCACGAACGTCTGCCGGGCATCTCCGAGACGGCGAAGATTTTCGCCGGCGTCGACGTGACCAAACAGCCGATCCCGGTGCTGCCGACCGTGCACTACAACATGGGCGGCATTCCCACGAACTATCACGGCGAGGCGGTGACGCTCGCGGGCGGGGATCCGGACACGGTCATTGCCGGCCTGATGGCGGTCGGCGAAGCGGCCTGCGTCTCCGTCCATGGGGCCAACCGTCTGGGCTCGAATTCGCTGATCGACCTGGTGGTCTTCGGTCGGGCCGTGGGCCTGCGCTGCGCCGAGACGTTGAAGGCCGGCGCGACCCAGCCGGAGATGAAGGCCGCTTGGACCGATCCGCACCTCGCCCGCTTCGACCGGCTGCGACACGCTTCCGGCCCCACCCCCACCGCCGAGTTGCGCGCGCAAATGCAGGCGGCGACCCAGGAAGACGCGGCCGTCTTCCGCACCGGCGAGACGCTCGAGTCTGGCGTAAGACGGCTGGCCAAGGTCCAGGACCGCCGCGCCGACATCCGCGTCTCCGACCGCGGCCTGATCTGGAACTCGGATCTGATGGAGACCCTGGAGTTCGAAAACCTGATCGCTCAGGCCATCGTCACCGTCGCCGGCGCCGTCAACCGGACGGAGAGCCGCGGCGCCCATGCGCGTGAGGATTTTCCAGACCGCGACGACCAAAACTGGATGAAACACACCCTCGCCTGGTTCGACGATGCGACCGGCGCCGTGCGCATCGACTACCGGTCGGTGCACGCCTACACCATGACCAACGACGTGGCTTACATCCCGCCCAAGGCCCGGGTGTATTGATGGTCAACTTGGACTTGCTGCCGGCAAATTCCTCTCCCGTTGGGAGAGGATCCATGTGGTGTCCCTGAATGGTCCAACTGACTCTCCCCAAGAACTCCCGGATCGGCAAGGGCAAGCGGCACGCCGCGCCGGCGGGCGCCAAGACGGTGAAGACCTTTCGAATCTACCGCTACGATCCGGAGGCGGAGGGAAATCCGACCTGGGACACCTATGAGGTCGATGTCGACGCCTGCGGACCGATGGTTCTCGACGTGCTGATCCACATCAAGAACACCATGGACAGCACCCTGACCTTCCGGCGCTCATGCCGCGAGGGCGTGTGCGGATCCTGCGCCATGAACGTGGGCGGGCGGAACACCTTGGCCTGCACCCACGGCTGGGCTGACACCCCAGGCAAGGAAATCGCCATTTCGCCTCTGCCGAGCCAACCGGTGGTCAAGGACCTGGTGCCGGACTTGACCCTGTTTTACGCCCAGTACGCGTCCATCGAGCCGTGGCTGCACACCACCACGCCGCAACCCCAGGACGAATGGCGCCAGTCGGAGGAGGAGCGGGCCAAGCTCGACGGGCTCTATGAATGCATCCTGTGCGCCTGCTGCTCGACCGCATGCCCGAGCTATTGGTGGAATTCGGAGCGCTATCTGGGGCCGGCCGCGCTGCTGCAATCCTATCGCTGGCTGGCCGACAGCCGCGACGAGCACACCGGCGAGCGCCTCGACAAGCTCGAGGACCCGTTCCGGCTCTATCGCTGCCACACCATCATGAACTGCACCAAGGCCTGTCCCAAGGGCCTCAATCCGGCAAAGGCGATCGCCGAATTGAAGAAGGATATGGTCGACCGGCAATTGTGACTTTATCGGCCTCATTCTTCGAGAAGTCGCGCGTCGCGATGCTCTTCGGGATGAGGCGGGAATGGA
>DATCEL010000015.1:0-6461 GCA_036510115.1 Caulobacteraceae bacterium | reverse complement strand
CTACGAGATTTATGACGAGCTTGAGTTCGACATCCCACTGGGCGTGCATGGCGATTGCTACGACCGCTATCTGTGCCGCGTCGAGGAAATGCGTCAGTCTATCACGATTATGCAGCAAGCGATTGATATACTGAAAAAAACGCCTGGGTTAGTTCTGGCTGACGACCACAAGGCCACACCGCCGAGGCGGGGGGTGATGAAGCAGTCGATGGAAGCGCTGATCCACCACTTCAAGCTCTATAGCGAAGGCTATCATGTGCCGGCGGGCGAGGTGTACGCCGCCGTCGAGGCGCCGAAAGGCGAATTCGGGGTCTATCTGGTGGCCGATGGAACCAACAAGCCCTACCGCTGCAAGATCCGTGCGCCCGGGTTTCCGCACCTCGCGGCCATGGACCGGATGAACCGAGGCCATATGCTGGCCGACGTCAGCGCCATCCTGGGCTCGCTCGACATCGTCTTCGGAGAGATCGACCGATGAGCGTGCGGCGCCTCGCGCTCGACCAGCCAGCCTCGTTCGCGTTCTCCCCGGAGGCGCTCGAAAAGGCGAAATGGTGGATCGGCAAGTTTCCGCCCGGGCGCCAGCAGTCGGCGGTCATTCCGCTCTTGTGGCTGGTGCAGAAGCAGGAGGGCTGGGTGCCGGAGCCTGCCCTGCGTGTCGTCGCCGAGATGCTGAAGATGCCGGTAATTCGCGCGCTCGAGAACGTCACCTTCTACACCATGTTCCAACTCGAGCCGGTGGGCAGGGTGGCGCACATCCAGCTGTGCGGCACGACACCGTGCATGCTCCGAGGCGCGAACGAGCTCAAGCACGTGCTCACCCAGGTGATTGGGCCAGCCGACCGCCCCTCGCGCGACGGGCGCTTTTCGTGGGAAGAGGTCGAATGCATGGGCGCCTGTGTCAACGCGCCGATGGTGGCGATCAACGACGACTACTATGAGGATCTGACGCCAAAATCGCTGGCCTCGATCATCGGCAACTTCGCCAAGGGCAAGAGGCCCGGGGCCGGCTCCCAAACCGACAGGACGGGGTGCGAGCCCCATGGTGGTCCCCTGACGCTCAACGATCCGGCGCTCTATGACGGCTCGCGCGCCAAGCCTCTGACGGGGCTGCCGAACATGCCGGAGCCCGCCAAGGGATGACGATGCCGACCTATACGCCTCGGACGGTGTTGAGCGTCGAAGACCTCGACGCCCTGCGCGCCTGCGGTCGGGGCGAACGCAACCTGGGCTATGTATGCTGTCTGGTCGGCGTCCTGGTGATGATCACCGGCCGATTTATGGCCGGAGCGCCGATCTGGCTCACCAGCCTTGGCGTGGGCGTCGTGGTTCTCGGCTGGGGACTCCTGGCTCACTCACTCTACAAACGGGCGGTCATGGCGCGGTCCCTCTCATCGCGGTCGGGTGGCTAGTGGCCGGCATTCTCCAAGACAAGGACCGCATCTTCACCAATCTCTACGGCGTGCACGACTGGCGCCTCGAGGGCGCAAAGCGGCGCGGCGTGTGGAACGGCACGGCCGATATGCTCAGCGTCTCGCCCGAATGGGTGTGCGATCAGATCAAGGCCTCGGGACTGCGCGGCCGGGGAGGGGCCGGCTTCTCCACCGGACTGAAGTGGACCTTCATGCCCAAACAGGAGAGCGAGCGCCCGCACTATCTGGTGGTCAACGCCGACGAATCCGAGCCGGGAACCTGCAAGGACCGGGAGATCATGCGGGGTGATCCGCATAGACTGATCGAGGGATGTCTGGTCGCCGCCTACGCCATCCGCGCCCATGACTGCTTTATCTATATCCGCGGCGAGTATGTCCTGGAGCGGGAACGGCTGGAGGCGGCGATCGTCGAGGCGATGAACGCGCGCCTGATCGGCAAGAATAACATCCACGGCTGGGACTGCGATATCCGCGTCACCCACGGAGGCGGGGCCTATATCTGCGGGGACGAGATGGCCCTGCTTGAAAGTCTCGAAGGCAAGAAAGGGCAGCCCCGTCTGAAGCCGCCGTTCCCGGCCGGCGCCGGCGTCTATGGCTGTCCGACGACGGTTAACAATGTCGAGTCGATCGCCGTGGCCCCGGAAATCCTTCGCCGCGGCGCCGAGTGGTTCGCGAGCTTCGGCCGGCCAAAGAACACCGGCACCAAACTGATGAGCGCGTCTGGCCACATAGTGAAGCCGTGCGTGGTCGAAGAGGCCATGTCGATCCCGCTGCGGCAACTCATAGACGAGCATTTCGGCGGCGTGCGTGGGGGGTGGGGAAATCTCAAGGCCGTCATTCCCGGCGGCTCGTCGGTCCGTCTCATCCCCGCCGAAGAAGCCGAGGTCGCCTTGATGGACTTCGATGACCTGGCTTCGCGCAAGTCAGGTCTCGGCACCGCGGCCATGATCGTCATGGACAAATCGTGCGACATTGTCGCCGCCATCGCCCGGCTGTCTTACTTCTACAAGCATGAGAGCTGCGGTCAGTGCACCCCTTGCCGCGAAGGCACCGGCTGGATGTGGCGAATTATGGAGCGGATGGTCACGGGGGAGGCCGAGCCCAAGGAAATCGACATGCTGCTCGACGTGGCCAGCCAGGTGGAGGGCCACACCATCTGCGGCCTCGGCGACGCCGCGGCGTGGCCGATCCAGGGCCTGTTCATGCACTTTCGTCCGGAAATCGAGGAACGGATAGCCCGTTACCGCGCCCGCCGGCCGCATGTGCAGGGTGTCAGCCTGCAGGCGGCGGAATAGGGCGGCGACACCGATGGCAAACTGGCTGAATCTTTTGTGTGCGGTCGCGGTCCTGGCCGCGACCGGCCCGGCTTCGGCCGCCGTTCCGGCGCCAAGGCTCGCGATCGCCGATCTCAAGCACCTTCCGACCCCACTTCCCTTTCCCTATGACGAAAAGGCCTCCCCGGTCGAGGTTGGCGCTCAGATCGACGCCGCCTTTGCGCGCGCCAGGGCTACCGGCAAGCGCGTCATCATCGACTTCGGCGGGAACTGGTGTTCCTGGTGCCGACTACTGGCCGCCACGATGGACTTGCCGGAAGCGAGGCCGTTCATCGCCGCGCATTTCGAAGTCGTCGAGGTCGACGCAAGCCTCAAGGGCAAGACCGACCACAACCAACGTATCGTCCACAGGTTCGGCTTGACGCAAATCGCCAGGTACCCCTGGCTGATCGTGGCCGAGCCTGACGGCAAGGTCTTGGCGAGTTCATATGCTGTCACCGACGAGTTTCACCACACGCCCCAGTCGATGATCGATTGGATCGCCCAATGGGCCAAGCCGACTTCCACCAGGCGACCTTGATCGCCGCCGAGTAGCGGGCTATCGCCCGACCGCCGCCCCGCACCGTTCGGAACCCCGCCGCACTCCATGCCCACCGCCAAGGTCAACGGTAAGGACGTCGCCTTCGAGAACGGTATGACCGTCCTGCAGGTCGCTGAACTGGCCGGTGAGGAGATCCCGCGCTTCTGCTACCACGAGCGTCTGTCGATCGCCGGCAATTGCCGGATGTGTCTTGTCGAAGTGAAGCCCGGGCCGCCAAAGCCTCAGGCGTCATGCGCTCTGCCGGCCGCCGACGGCCAGGAGATCATTACCAACTCGCCGATGGTGAAGAAGGCTCGCCAGGGGGTGATGGAGTTTCTCCTGATCAACCATCCGCTCGACTGTCCGATCTGCGACCAGGGCGGCGAATGCGATCTTCAGGACCAATCGATGGGCTACGGCCGCGACGCCACGCGTTACGCCGAGAACAAGCGGGCGGTCGAAGAGAAATATATGGGGCCGCTCATCAAGACAGTGATGACCCGCTGTATCCAATGCACCCGCTGCGTGCGGTTCATCACCGAAGTGGCCGGGATTTCTGAAATCGGTCTCATCTCACGCGGCGAGGACGTCGAGATCACCACCTACCTCGACCAGGCGGTGACCAGCGAACTTTCGGCCAACGTCATCGATCTCTGCCCCGTGGGCGCCCTGACCTCCAAGCCCTACGCTTTCAACGCCCGGCCCTGGGAACTGACCAAGACCGAGAGCGTGGATGTGATGGACGCGCTCGGCAGCGCCATTCGCGTCGATTCACGCGGGCCGGCGGTGTTGCGGGTTCTGCCGCGCACCAATGACGAGATCAACGAAGAGTGGATCTCCGACAAGACACGCTATGCCTGCGATGGCCTCTCCCGCCAGCGCCTTGATCGGCCGATGATCCGCGTGGCTGGCCGGCTCACGGCGGTTAGCTGGCACGAAGCCCTGGAGGCGACCGCCGCGAAGCTTAAGAGCGTCGCGCCTGACCGCATTGGCGCGATAGCCGGCGATCTTCAGGACGCTGAATCGATGAAGGCGGCGCTGGATCTCTTCACCCGCCTGGGCGTCGCAAGCCTCGACTGCCGCCAGGACGGGTCGATGCTGGGGACCGGTCCCCGCGAGAGCTGGCTGTTCAATTCCACCATCGCGGGCCTCGAAGCCGCTGACGCCGTGCTGCTGATCGGGACTAACCCTCGCCTCGAGGCGCCGGTGCTCAACGCCCGCATCCGCAAGATGTGGCTCTCCGGCAAGACCAGCATCGGCCTGATCGGCGAAGATGCCGATCTCGGCTACGCGCACGAGATTCTGGGGCCGACGATCGACGCGGCCTCCAATCTGAACGACAAGAAATCGCCTTTCGCCAGCGCCTTCCGCGAGGCGCAGCGGCCGGCGATCATCATCGGCCAGGGCTCGCTATCGCGTCCGGATGGGGCGGCGGTGCTGAGGGCCGCGGCGAACGCGGGCGACGCTTTTGGCGTGGTGCGTCCGGGCTGGAACGGCTGGAACGTGTTGCATACCGCGGCCGCGCGCGTCGGCGGCTTGGATCTCGGATTCCTCCCAGGGCGTGAAGGAAAGACGGCTGGCGAACTCGCCAAAAAAGGCGCCGCGGAGGTGTTGTTTCTGCTGGGCGCCGACGAGATCGACCTCACCGACAGCGACGCCTTCGTGATCTATCTCGGGACCCACGGCGACAGGGGCGCGAACCGCGCCGACATCATCCTGCCCGGCGCCGCCTATACCGAGAAGGCAGGCCTCTATGTGAATACCGAAGGCCGCGTCCAGCGTGGAGAGCGAGCGGTCTATCCGAAGGGCGAGGCCAAGGAGGATTGGGCGATCTTGCGGGCGCTCTCCGAACACCTCGGCGATCGACTACCGTACGACACCCTCGATCAACTGCGGGAGCAACTCTTCAAGGACCATCCGTCCTTCGGCCAGATCGACTACGCGCCCGGCGCGTCGCCGACAGCGCTGAAATTGGCCGACCTGGGCGACGCGGGCCCGTGGACCGACGCGCCCCTGGCCAGTCCGATCCGCCAGTTCCACCTGACCAATCCTATCGCCCGTGCGAGCACGACGATGGCCGAATGCGCCTCGCTCGCGGCCGGCCTGAAGCTGGCGGCGGAGTAGGTGATGGGCGCTCAGGACTTTTGGGCGACGGGGGCGGGTTGGACAGTGCTCGCCGTGCTCCAGATCCTCGTGATTCTCGTTTGGCTTCTGCTCTCCCTGGCGTTTCTGTTGCTGGCCGACCGCAAGGTCTGGGCGGGCGTTCAGCTGCGCAAGGGGCCGAATGTGGTGGGGCCGTTTGGCCTGCTGCAATCATTCGCGGACTTGATAAAATTCTTCTTGAAAGAAATCGTCATCCCGGACGGGGCGGACAAGCTCGTGTTCCTGCTCGCGCCCTTGGTCAGTTTCACCCTTGGTTTCGCGGCCTGGGCGGTCGTGCCCCTGGCCCCCGGCTGGGTAGTCGCCAACATAAACGTCGGGATTCTCTATCTTTTCGCCATCTCCTCGCTCGGCGTCTACGGCATCATCATGGGCGGTTGGGCTTCGAATTCGAAATACCCATTTCTCGGCAGCCTGCGCTCGGCCGCGCAGATGGTCAGCTACGAGGTTTCGATCGGTTTCGTCATCGTCACGGTGATCATCCTCGCTGGCTCGATGAATCTGCAGACCATCGTCGCGAAACAGGCGGGCGGCTTCTGGAACTGGAACGTCCTGGGTGGCGGCGGCTGGAGGCAACTGCCGATGGCTCTGGTCATGATCCCGATGACCGTGGTGTTCTTTATCTCCGCCCTGGCCGAAACCAATCGGCCGCCCTTCGACCTTCCGGAGGCCGAGTCCGAACTCGTGGCCGGCTATCAGGTGGAGTATTCGTCCACCCCCTATCTCCTGTTCATGATCGGCGAATACGCCAACATCGTCCTGATGTGCGCCATGATCAGCATCCTCTTTTTCGGTGGCTGGCAGGCACCGTTCCCGACGCCCTTCACCGCTCATTGGCATCCGACCTGGGCCAGTTTCTTCGGCTTCGGCTGGTTCTTCAGCAAGGTGCTGTTCTTCTTCTTCCTGTTCGCGATGGCCAAGGCCATTGTGCCCCGCTACCGATACGATCAGTTGATGCGGTTGGGCTGGAAGGTGTTCCTGCCGATGTCGATCGTCGCGGTGCTGTTGATTGGCGCC
>DATCEL010000014.1:0-12143 GCA_036510115.1 Caulobacteraceae bacterium | reverse complement strand
CGCGCCGCTATAGTCCGCGCGCCATGCCGCCGCGCCTCAAGCCCACTCGCCTCGAACATGTCGTCGACGGCCACCGTCTGCGGGCGCAGCTATCGGCCGCGGCGTTGAACGCGGCCGGCGATCCCACCGAACAGCGGGTTCAGGCGATCGAGATCCTCAAGGCCGCGCTCTTCCGCGGACGAATGATCGCCAAGGAAAGGCTGGAAAGCGGCGCTGGCGGCGTGGAGACGGCCCGCCTGCTTTGCGAGGTGACCGACGAGGTGGTCCGTTGTCTGTACGACTTTACCACCGTCCACGTCATTCGCGCCCGCAACCCGACCGAGGGCGAACGCATGGCGCTGATGGCGGTGGGTGGCTATGGCCGGGGTGGCCTGGCGCCGTTTTCCGACGTCGATCTGCTGTTTGTGCGCCCCTATAAGGAGACGCCGCACATCGAGAGCGTGATCGAATTCATGCTCTACGCCCTCTGGGATCTGGGCTTCAAAGTCGGACACGCCTCCCGCACCATCGGCGATTGCATCAAACTTTCCCGCGAGGACATCACCGTCCGCACCTCGATCCTCGAGGCGCGCCACCTGACCGGCGACGAGGGCCTCGCGACCGATCTTGTCCGGCGCTTTCGCGAGGAGGTCGTGAAAGGCACGGGCGCTGCATTCGTGGCCGCCAAGCTCAAGGAGCGAGACGAGCGCCACGCCCGGGTCGGGGCCAGCCGCTTTCTCGTCGAGCCCAACGTCAAGGAAGGCAAGGGCGGCCTGCGCGATCTGCACACCCTGTTCTGGATCGCCCAATATCTGCACCCCAACGATGGTCGCGAGGCGGTGTTGCGGCTCGACATGTTCGACGCCCGCGAGGTGCGCATCTTTCAACGCGCCTTCGATTTCCTCGAAGCAGTGCGCGCGCACCTGCACTTCGCCACCGGCCGGCCGGAAGAGCGGCTGACCTTCGATGTCCAGCCGGAGATCGCGCGGCGGATGGGCTATCTGGATCGGCCGCGACGCGACGGTGACAACACGCCGGCGGTCGAGCGTTTCATGCGGCGTTATTTTCTGATCGCCAAGGAAGTCGGCACGCTCACCCGCGCCTTTTCGGCCAAGCTCGAAGCCGAGCACATGAAGCAGGCGCCGAAGGGATTGCTCCGCTTCCTGCCCTCGCGCGGGCGGCGCGCCGCCGTTGTCGAACCGGGTTTCGTTCTGGAAGGCGGCCGGCTCGGCATCGCCGACCCCAACATTTTCGACGAGGATCCGGTCAATCTCCTGCGCCTGTTCAAGATCGCCGACAGCCACGATCTCGATCTGCATCCCGATGCGTTCACCGCGGCGACGCGGCGGCTGGGGCTGATCACCTCTCGGGTCCGGCGCGATCCCGCCGCCGCGCGCGTCCTGCTCGACATTCTAGTGAGCGGCAAGAAGCCCAGGCGCACGCTGGAGTTGATGAACGAGGCCGGCGTGCTTGGCCGCTACATCCCCGAGTTCGGCCATGTGGTCGCTCAGATGCAGTTCAACATGTATCACTCCTATACGGTCGATGAGCACACCCTGCGGGCCGTGGGCATCATCAACGACATCGCCGCCGGGCGTTTGGCCGAGGACCACCCGCTTTCAGATTTCGTCGTCCCTCTGATCGAGGACCGCGAGGCTCTGTTCCTGGCCATGCTGCTGCACGACACCGGCAAGGGCGGCCACGGCGGCCAGGAGATCGCCGGCGCCAGGGCCGCGCGCCAGGCCTGCGAGCGCATGGGCCTGGAGCGCCACCGTATCGAGCTTGTCGCCTGGCTGGTCGAGCATCACCTCGAGATGAGCGACTATGCCCAGAAGCGTGACGTTTCCGATCCGGCGACGGTCGCCGCCTTTGCCGGGATCGTGGGGAATCCCGAACGGCTGCGAATGCTGCTGGTGCTGACCGTGGCCGACATCCGCGCCGTTGGGCCGGGCGTTTGGAACGGTTGGAAAGGCCAACTTCTGCGTGAGCTCTACGAAGCCACCGAGGCCACCTTCCGAGGTGGCCGCACCTCCGACGCCGCCGGCGTCGCGCGGCGCCGCCAGCAGGCGCTCGCCTATGACGCCCGGGTCGCGCTGGCCACGGCTCGTCCGACGACCAAGGCGTGGGCGAGCGCCATGGAGGATGCCTATTTCGTCGCCTTTTCAGCTGCCGAGCACGCCTCGCACGCCGAGCTCGCCGCCCGCGCGCGGCGGCAAAAGGGCGCGGCCGCTCAGGCCGAGATTCGCGAAGACCGCAACGCCACCGAGATCGTCGTCGCCGCCCCCGATCGCCGGGCGCTCTTCGCCGACCTCGCCCTGGCGATTTCGGTCGCCGGGGGCAATGTCGTTGGCGCGCGGATTTTCACTTCATCGGGCGGCGAGGCGTTGGACGTGTTTTTTGTCCAGAACCCGGCGGGCGAACCGTTCGGTCGCGACAGCCCGCGCGCCTTGCCGAGACTGTTGGAAAGCCTGGAACGTGCCGGGCGCGGCGAGGCTGGCCCCGCCGAGCCGGTGCGCGGTGCTACCGCGCGACCTTCGCCGTTCACGATCTCGCCGATCGTGGCCATCGACAACGAGGCTTCCGACAGCGCGACGGTCATCGAAGCCTCTGGACGTGACCGGCCAGGCTTGCTGGAGGCTCTCGCTCGAGCGCTCACGGAGGCCGACCTCTCGATCCAGTCGGCCCACATCGACGGCCATGGCGAGCGCGCGGTGGACGCCTTCTACGTTGTCGACAGGCGCGGCGCGAAACTGGCCGATGGCCCACGCATGACCGAACTGCGGGCGAAGATCGCCGAGGTGCTCGACGCCGAGCCTTCCGGCCGGGCAAACCGACTCCCGCGCGCACGCGCCAGCCAGGCGCGGTAGCGCCGGCCGCCGCCTATCGGTGAAACTTCTGGAACTTGATGCGGTGGGGGATCAGGGAATCCGACCCTAGCCGGCGCTTCTTGTCTTCCTCATAGGCTTCGAAGTTACCTTCGAACCACTCCACATGGCTGTCGCCCTCGAAGGCGAGAATGTGGGTGCACAGGCGGTCGAGGAACCAGCGGTCGTGGCTGATGACCACGGCGCAACCGGCGAACTGTTCGAGGGCGTCCTCAAGGTTCTGTAGCGTCTCGATGTCCAGATCGTTGGTCGGCTCGTCGAGAAGGATGACGTTGCCGCCCTCGGTGAGGGTCTTGGCCAAATGCACCCGGTTGCGCTCACCGCCGGAGAGCTGACCGACCTTCTTCTGCTGGTCGCCGCCCTTGAAGTTGAACGAACCGACATAAGAGCGGCTCACCAGTTCCCGGTTGCCGACCTTGATGACATCGACCCCGCCCGAGATCGATTGCCACACCGTCTTGCCCGGATCGAGCGCATCCCGGCTCTGGTCGACATAGGCGAGCTTGACCGTGTCGCCCAGGCGGATCGAACCCGCATCCGGCTTTTCCTGGCCGGTGATCAGCTTGAACAGCGTCGACTTGCCAGCCCCGTTCGGGCCGATCACGCCAACGATGCCGTTAGGCGGCAGCTTGAACGACAGATCCTTG
Organism: Caulobacteraceae bacterium; assembly: GCA_036510115.1. Classification (GTDB taxonomy): domain Bacteria; phylum Pseudomonadota; class Alphaproteobacteria; order Caulobacterales; family Caulobacteraceae; genus Acaudatibacter. The sequence goes on along the minus strand of DATCEL010000014.1, from coordinate 8,632 downwards.
AACAGAACCTTGTCGCCATATTCCTTCTCGAGCCCCTTGACCTCGATGACCATGGCCCCAAGCCGAGGGCCCGGCGGAATCTGGATGGCCGCGAAGCTCTGCTTCTCGCGCTCCTGCTCATTGACCATCCGGTCGTAGGCGGCGAGGCGGGCCTTTGACTTGGCCTGCCTGGCCTTGGCCGAGGAGCGCACCCACTCGAGTTCGCGGGCGATGGCGCGCTGACGGGCCTCGCTCTCGCTCTGTTCGGTGCGGACGCGTTTTTCCTTCTGCTCCAGCCAACTCGAATAGTTGCCTTCGTAGGGGACGCCTTTGCCCCGATCGAGTTCGAGGGTCCACTTGGTGACCTGATCGAGGAAGTAGCGGTCGTGGGTGACCAGGATCACGCACCCCGGGAAGGCTTCCAGATGGTGCTGCAGCCAGGCCACCGATTCCGCGTCCAGATGGTTGGTCGGCTCGTCCAGCAGGAGCATGTCCGGCTTGGAGAGCAACAGGCGGGCCAGAGCGACGCGCCGCCGCTCGCCGCCGGAAAGCTTGTCCACATCCGCCTCGTTGGGCGGACAGCGCAAGGCGTCCATGGCCATCTCGATCCGGGAATCGATGTCCCAGAAATCGCCGACATCGATCTTTTCCTGAAGGTGGGTCATCTCCTCCATGAGCGCGTCGGAATAGTCTTCACCGAGCTTGGCGGCGACCGCGTTGTAGGCGTCGAAGACCTTCTTTTCCGCGCACCAGGAAATCACATTGCCCCAAACGTCGAGCTTGGCGTCCAGGTGGGGTTCCTGTTCCAGAAAGCCCATGCGCGTGCCATCGGCCGCTCGCGCCTCGCCGCCAAACTCCTTGTCGAGACCGGCCATGATCTTCAGCAGGGTCGACTTGCCCGAGCCGTTAACGCCGACAACGCCGATCTTGGCGTCGGGGTAGAACGACAGCCAGATGTTCTCGAACACCTTCTTTCCGCCGGGAAAGGTCTTGGAGAGACCCTGCATCTGAAAAATGTACTGAGCGGCCATGCGGGCTCCGAGGGGCGTTCGTGCGATGTGGGAAAGGTGGGCGCCGCACATAGCGACGGCGGCGAGCCTTGCCAAGTCGGACGGGCCGCGCCAGCCAATTCCTCGCCCACGACCGCTCGTGTACAAGCGCGGCGATGGCCCAATCCCGCCGAGACGCTCTGGTGCTGTTTTCTGGCGGCCAGGATTCCACCGTCTGCCTCGCCTGGGCGCTCGCCCGCGGCCAGAATGTAGAGACGGTCGGCTTCGACTACGGTCAAAGGCATGCTGCGGAGCTCGCCGCGCGTACGGAAGTGCGGGTTGCCTTCGCCGAGGGCTTTCCCGCCTGGGCGGCGCGCCTCGGCTCCGATCATCTGATCGACCTGCGCGCGTTCGGGGCTATCGGTGACACGGCCCTCACGTCAGGGCGCGCCATCGAGATCGGCGCCGCCAGTCTTCCGACCACCTACGTTCCCGGGCGCAACCTCGTCTTCCTGGCCTATGCGGCGGCCTTGGCTGACCGGCGAGGGCTCACCGAGCTCGTCGGCGGCATGTGCGAAACCGACTACTCCGGATATCCTGACTGCCGGCGCGCGACGCTGGACGCCATGGAGACCGCGCTCAATCTCGGCATGAACCAGGCGTTCCGGATCGAGACGCCGCTGATGCAACTGACCAAGGCCCAGACCTGGGCTCTGGCCAAGGGCCTGGGCGGCGAGGCCTTGGTGAAGATCATCGTCCAGCACAGTCACACCTGCTATCTCGGCGCGCGCGCGCCGACCCACGATTGGGGCGCGGGCTGCGGCGCCTGCCCGGCGTGCGAACTTCGCGCCCGCGGCTGGGCGGAATGGACCGCGGCGGGCCAACCGGAACTTCAGCCGTGACCTATTCGGTGAAGGAAATCTTTCTCACCCTCCAGGGCGAAGGCGGCCAGGCGGGCCGGGCGGCGGTGTTCTGCCGCTTCTCGGGCTGCAATCTGTGGAGTGGGCGGGAGGCGGACCGGGCGGGCGCGGTATGCAATTTCTGCGACACCGATTTCGTCGGCGTGGACGGGGTCGGCGGCGGCAAGTTCGCGACGCCCGCGGAACTGGCTGACGCGGTCGCGGCCCGATGGCTTGGCGCGGAAGGCGAGCGACTGGTCGTCTGCACCGGTGGTGAACCGCTGCTGCAACTCGACCCCCCGCTCATCGACGCCTTGCACGCGAGGGGTTTCCAGATTGCCGTTGAGACCAACGGCACCCTCGCCGCGCCGGCGGGCCTCGACTGGATCTGCGTCAGCCCCAAGGCCGACGCCCCGCTGGCGCAGACCCGCGGCCAGGAGCTGAAGCTCGTCTATCCTCAGGTCGGCGTCGATCCGGAGCGCTTCGCTGCCCTCGAATTCGAGCGCTTCTTCCTCCAGCCCATGGATGGCCCGGGCCTCGAGGCGGCCACCAAGGCCGCCATCGACTATTGCCTGGCGCACCCAAGGTGGCGTCTCAGCCTTCAGACCCACAAATATCTCGGTATCCCATGACCGGACGGGCGCCATGACCAAGGGACGCATGGAGGCCTTCACCGATGGCGTCGTGGCCATCGTCATCACCATCATGGTGCTGGAAATGAAGGTTCCGGCCGGGACCGACCTGCGCGCCTTGAGCGCCAGCGCGCCGGAGTTCCTGGCCTACGCCCTGGCCTATGTGAACGTCGGCCTGTTCTGGAACAACCATCACCATGTGCTCCACGCCAGCGACCATGTGGACGGGCGCGTTCTGTGGGCCAATCTGCTGCTGCTTTTCTGGCTCACGCTGATCCCCTTCGTGGTGCGCTGGATCGACGACAGCCACATCGCGCCTCTGCCGACGGCCGCCTATGGCGTGGTGCTGTTCATGGCCGCGGTCGGCTACTGGGCGCTGGAGCGGGCGCTGATCGCCGTCAATGGTCCCAATTCCAAGCTGGCCAGGGCCGTGGGCGCGGAATGGAAGGGCCTGGGTTCGATGCTCGCCTATCTGGTCGCCGCGCCGCTGGCCTTCGTCAGTTCGTGGATCTCGATCGCCATCTACGTCGCCATAGCCCTGATGTGGTTCATTCCCGATCGGCGGATTGAAACGCGTCTCAAAGCGTGATTGTTGCCGCCCTCCCATGACCTCGCCCACCTTTGAGATCACCAAGTCCGCGACCTTCGACGCCGCCCATAGCCTGTCGGGCGGCCCCGAAGAGCGCGCCTATGCGCGCCTGCACGGCCATTCCTTCCGCGTCGAGGCGACGCTCGCCGGACCGGCGGCGCCGCCCGTCGGCTGGGTCGCCGACCTCGCGGAGCTGGACGCCGCCTTGAAAACTGTCGCCGGCGAACTCGACCACACCCTGCTCAATGAGCACGAGGGCCTGGCCAGTCCGACCCTGGAGGCTCTGTGTCTGTTCTTCGCCAGCCGTCTCGGACCCGGGTTCCCAACCCTCAGGCGCGTTGTCGTCTCCCGCCCCAGTGTCGGCGAAAGTTGTGCTCTGGCGCTCTAAGCGCCCATCTGCCCTCGGTGCCTCAGAAACGCGTCGGCCAGCACGCACGCGACCATCGCCTCCACCACCGGCGCGGCGCGGATACCGACGCACGGGTCGTGGCGGCCTTTGGTCCGGATTTCGATCTCCTCGCCGGCTTCGTTGATCGAGCGGCGCGGCGTGAGGATCGATGAGGTGGGCTTGAAGGCGACGCGAGCGATGAGGCTTTGTCCAGTCGAGATGCCGCCGAGGATGCCGCCGGCCTGGTTGGACAGGAACACCGGACCGTCGTTTCCGGCTCTCATTTCATCGGCGTTTTCCTCGCCCGAGAGCGCCGCCGAGGCGAAACCGGCGCCGATCTCCACGCCCTTGGCGGCGTTGATCGACATCAGGGCGGCGGCCAGTTCGGCATCGAGCTTGCCGTAGATCGGCGCGCCCCAGCCGGCGGGAACGCCGCTGGCTTCGACCTCGACAATCGCCCCGGTCGATGAGCCGGCCTTGCGTGTCGTCTCCAGATGGCGTTCCCACACCGAGATCGTTTCCGCATCCGGGCACCAGAACGGGTTGCGCAGGGGCTCGTCCCAATCCCATCGCTCGCGGTCCACGGCGTGCGGACCGATCTGGCTGAGCGCCGCGCGCACGACGATCCCCTCACCCAACACCTTTCGCGCCACCGCCCCGGCGGCAACCCGCGCGGCGGTTTCGCGGGCCGACTGTCGGCCGCCGCCGCGATAGTCGCGCACGCCATATTTGGCGAAATAACTCCAGTCCGCGTGGCCCGGTCGGAACGCGCTGGCGATATCGACGTAGTCGCGGCCGCGCTGATCGGTATTGTCGATGATCAGCGAGATGGGCGTCCCCGTGGTCACCGGTCCGCCGAAACGCGCCCGCACGGCATCGTCCTCGAACACCCCCGAGAGGATGCGCACGGCGTCCGCTTCCTGGCGCTGGCTGACGAATTTCCCCTGCCCTGGTCGGCGTTTATCGAGCCAGATCTGGATGTCCCGCGGGTCGAGGCGAATTCCGGGCGGACAACCGTCGATGACGCAGCCCAACGCCGGTCCGTGGCTTTCGCCCCAGGTGGTGACGCGGAAGAGATGGCCAAAGGTGTTGTGCGACATGGCGGCGCTCTTCTAGCGCAAACTTCGCGTCTCTTCGCTATATCAACGCCGATGGACGAGAAGACCCTCATCCCCGCCTCGCCGGCGGAAGACGACTACGCCCGCCAAGGCCGCCGGCCCGAGGCGTCCACGCCTGACCCGGCGGATCCCATTGTGATGTTCGAGGCCTGGCTCCGCGAAGCGATCGAACGAGAGCCCAATGACGCCAACGCCATGACCCTGGCCACCGTCGACGCCGACGGCGCGCCGGACGCGCGCATGGTGCTGCTCAAGGGCGTCGATTCGTCCGGATTCGTCTTCTACACCAACACCCAGAGCGCCAAGGGCGTGCAGCTCGCGGCCCATCCGGCGGCCGCCCTGGTGTTCCATTGGAAGTCGCTGCGCCGCTCGGTCAGGGTGCGCGGGCCGATCGCTGCGGTTACCGGAGCCGAGGCCGACGTCTATTTCGCCACCAGGGCCAAGAGCGCCCAGATCGGCGCCTGGGCCTCCGACCAGTCGCAGGCCATGCCCGACGCTCACGCCCTCGAGCGCCGGGCCGCGGAATTCGCCCTTAAGTTCGCCATTGGCAAGACCCCACGGCCGCCGCACTGGTCCGGCTATCGCCTGACGCCCCGGGCCATCGAGTTCTGGCGCGACCGGCCGTTCCGCCTCCACGAGCGCCTTCTCTTCACCCGCGCTGGCGATGCCTGGACGACCCAGCGCCTCTATCCGTGAGCGAGGCCGAGATCGTGACATGGCGCGGACAATCCCTACAATCGCGCCCCGGACGCCGCCGCGCCCGACAAGGGGAGAGACGCCCATGCTCGGGCTGATGCAGGACTGGCCGCTGACGGTCGACAAGATCCTGGACCACGCCGCGACGTGGCATGGCGAACGCGAGATCGTCACCCGCAGCCTCGAAGGCCCGATCGTGCGCACAAATTGGGGCGAGGTCCGCGAGCGCGCCAAACGCCTGTCTTCCGCGCTTATCGCCGTGGGCGTGAAGCCCGGCGACCGCATCGCCACCATGGCCTGGAACTCCGCCCGTCACATCGAGGCGTGGTATGCGGTGATGGGCATCGGCGCGGTCTGCCATACGCTGAACCCGCGCCTCTTCGCCGACCAGCTTTGCTACATCATCAACCACGCCCAGGACCGCATCCTGATCGTCGATGCGACGTTTCTGCCGATGCTGGCCGAGCATCGCGCCAAGATGGCCGGCGTCGAACATGTCATCGTCCTCGGCGACGAGGACCGTGTCCGGGCCACCGGCTTCGCGGGCGCGCTCGCCTCCGAGACCCTGATCGAGACGCACGCCGCCGACTGCGCCTGGGGCGGCTTCGACGAGAACGCGGCCTGCGGCCTTTGCTACACCTCGGGCACCACCGGCAATCCCAAGGGCGTCCTTTACTCGCACCGCTCAAACTTCCTCCACACCTTGGTGACCCTGCAAAAGGACGTCATGGGGTTGTCGGTGCGCGACACGGTCCTGGCCGTGGTGCCGATGTTCCACGCCAACGCCTGGGGCCTCACCTTCTCGTGCCCGGCGGTGGGCGCAAAACTGATCATGCCCGGCCAGAAGATGGACGGGGAATCGATCCTCGAGCTCATCGAGACCGAGGGCGTAACCATGTCGGCGGCCGTGCCGACGGTCTGGCAGATGCTACTCGCCCACCTGCGCCAGACGGGGGCCAAATTCTCAACTCTAAAACGGGTGCTGATCGGCGGCTCGGCCGTCCCCGAGGCCATGGTGCGCGCTTTCCATGACGACTACGGAGTCGAGGTGATTCATGCCTGGGGCATGACCGAAACCTCGCCGCTCGGCACGCTGGCGACGCCGACGCCGGAAATCGCCGCCCTGCCCTTCGACGCCCGCGTGCCCTATCTGCTCAAGCAGGGCCGTCCGCCCCTGGGCGTCGAGCTCAAGCTGGTCGATGACGCGGGCGCGCCTCGGCCCCATGACGGCGAAAGCTTTGGCCGTCTCAAGGTCAAAGGTCCGTTCATCGCCGGCGGTTATTTCAAAGGCGAAGGTGGCGAAATCCTCGACGACGAGGCCTTCTTCGACACCGGCGATGTCGCCACCATCGACGCGGCTGGTTTCATGCAGATCACTGACCGGGCGAAGGACGTGATCAAGTCCGGCGGCGAATGGATCAGTTCGATCGAGATCGAGAACATCGCCGCCGGCCATCCCAAAGCCTTCATGGCGGCGGTGATCGGCGTCCATCATCCAAAATGGGACGAGCGGCCGTTGCTTTTGGTCAAGCTCCGAGATGGCGAGAGCGCCACGGCCGAGGAATTCCTGCGTTTCCTGGATGGCAAGATCGCCCGCTGGTGGATGCCTGACGCGGTGGAGTTCGTCGACGAAATCCCCCTGGGCGCCACCGGCAAGATCGACAAAAAGCTCATCCGACAGCGCTTCGCCGGCTACGAATTGCCCACGGCGAAGGCGGCGGTGAGCTGATCCAAATCCCGCTCATCCTGTCGAAAGCCAGGATGAGCGGGTTAGGGGAGCAGCCGGTAGTCTGAATCCAATCCCGGCGCCGCTTCGCTCTTCACCCGGCCGGTTTTCACCAGCTCGAGCATGTGCGCCAGGACCGAGTGGGCGGCCGCCGGCCACAGGCGCTGATCCACGGCGGCGTAGAGCTTCGGCACCATGGCCTTGATCCGCGTTTCGCCGGCGGCGAGTTGGCCGAGGATTTGATTCTCGCGCTCGCGGCGATGGGCGATGTAGGCGTCAATGAACGGCCGGACGTCGCGGATTGGCGGTCCGTGGGTTGGCCAGAGGGTGGAGAAGCCCCTATCCCGCACTTTCTCCAGGCTGGCCAGATAGGCGCCCATGTCGCCATCAGGCGGCGTGATCACGGTGGTCGACCAGCCCATGATGTGGTCGCCGCTGAACAGCGCGTTCTCCTCGGCGAGAGCATAGCAGATGTGGTTGGAGGTGTGGCCGGGCGTCGGGATCGCCTCGATGGTCCATCCGCGCCCGTCGATCTTCGCGCCGCCGCAGACCGAGATATCGGGCGTGAAGTCGTCGTAGCCCGCTTCGAGCTTCACCGCGTCCTGGACCGGCGCCGTGGCCACCGCGCAGCCATGGACCGGCGCTCCGGTCGCCGCCGCGAGCGCCCGGGCGAGCGGCGAGTGGTCGGCATGATGGTGCGTCACCAGTATGTGGCTGACGCGTTCACCGTCGACGGCGCTCAAAATGGCGCCCAGGTGCTCGGCCTGGTCGGGTCCCGGGTCGATCACCGCCACCTCGCCGTGGCCGACGATGTAGGTGCCTGTGCCCAGATAGGTGAAAGGTCCTGGATTGTTCGCGACCACCCGGCGGATGAGTGGGCTCACTTCGTCGCACCGGCCGTATTCGAAATCGAGATCGCGCACGTACGGAATCATGACGCCGCCTTAAAGGAGATCGCGCAGCCACGCGACCAAAGGCTTGTCGGCCGGCGGCATGGGATAGTCGTCCATCTGGTCCGGTCTGACCCAGGCCAGCGCCTCATGCTCGCGAGCGACGGCGAGGCCTTCCCAACGCCGGCACAGATAGAGCGGCATCAGCAGGTGGAACGATTCATAGGCGTGGCTGGCGAACACGAACGGCGCCAGGCAAGCGTCCGTCACCTGAATGCCCAGCTCTTCGCCAAGTTCGCGGATGAGGCAGGCCTCGGGGGTCTCGCCGGCCTCGACCTTGCCGCCCGGAAACTCCCACAGGCCGGCGAGTTGCTTGCCGGCCGGCCGCTTGCCGATCAGCACCCGACCATCCACGTCGATGAGCGCGCAGGCGGCCACGATCAGTGTATTCAAAGGGCTATCCATCAGCGTGGTTGGCGAGGCGCGTCGACGTAACGCCTTGACTTTAGCCCGCTGAACCCCGATGTGGCGAGCGTGCCGGGACATTCCTGGCGCTATTGGCGCTCCGGTCGCGTGAGGGACATATCAAGTCCCGGCCCGTCGAGCGCCTCTTGGCTCTAGCCGATCGCCCGTTCACGCTGGGCCTTCCCATTCAAATCGACGCCCCAGGCGGGGTCCGCGATGTGCGGGCGCTCGCGCTTGGCGCACATGAAAGATTTTCCATAC
>DATCEL010000013.1:0-2004 GCA_036510115.1 Caulobacteraceae bacterium | reverse complement strand
GCGCGTGCGGACGCGCGGCGGGATCGTCGTGCAAATGCCGCGGCTGATCTGCATGAAGGAGGTGACAAAGCGACGACTTGGCTTCGTGGAAGCCTACGAAGGCAAGAAAGGAGCGGACGGGACGGCGGTGGCGTTTCTTGATCGTGTCCGGGTTCGGAACTGGTGGACGAAAGAGGTGCCGGGGGCACTGTTTGCCGAGGTCCCGACGGAATGGTTTCCGGGCTTTCCGGAAACGGCAGCGGCAGCGGAGTAGGGTCGGTGGACGCCGAGCGGAATGTTCAGAACGAGGAAGCGCCCGAAGGAAGGGCGCTTCCTTCGGAATTGAGCGGATGGGGTTTCACGAAAAAGCGCGGCGTTCAGGGAGGCGGCGATTGCTTGGGGCGTTGGGACTTCGGTCTCGCGGAGGAGATCGCGAGGGTCGAGCAGGCGGCGCGGGACTGGGGCGTGCATATTGATGCGGTGGAAGGTCGGTTTGTGGGTGCGCTTCTGAAAGCGATTGCGGAGACGGGTAAGACCAATCTTGCGGCGCTCGGCGATTTTGAGGCGCTGTTCGAGAGGGCGCGTCGAGAGGGCGAAGCCGATCGGCGTCGGATCGAACGGATGGTCGAGGCCGGCGTCAACGCTCTCGCGATGGCGCATCAGGCGACTGAGAGAGCCGGCCTTGCGAGCGTCCGCGCCGAAGGGGCGATCGACGACGCGATTGCGCGGATTGCCGCGAAGATGTCGGGCGGGCCTCTGTCGGAAAGCCAGAAATGGTTGGTCTCGAAGCAGACGGAGCGCAATCGGCGCGAGCCATCGCGACTAGCCGCGTGGGTCGGTGCAGCGGCTTTGGCCGGTTTTATCGGCGGCGGTGGGACAATGAGATGGTGGAGTGCGGGGGAGAGCGCGACCCGCCAGGCTGTGCTGGAGGCGGTCAATCGCTGTCGGGTTCAGCCGAGGATGGTGCGAGCGGCGGATGGCAAAACTGTCGAAATGTGCGGGCTCGCGGATTTGACGACGAACAGGCCCAATTGACCGGGCAGCGTGTGAGGATGAAGGACGGGAAACGATGGCAGGCTGAGTATGCTCAGCGTTTGTGGGAAGCGGGTCTACGGGCTTGCGGAGTAAACGTCTTCGATCCCGACCGCGTCCAGGAAGCCGGCGGCGTTGGCGTGGGGATGGAGAACTCCAGGTCGTCGAGTTCGGGCAGGTGGGTGAAGAGGTGACCATTGGCCTTGAGGGGGTTGAAGGAGATGGTCATCAAATGGCTCCAACGGTTGGGCGTCGCAAGGCGCCCGGGAGGGAAGGGGGGCGGGGGCCTTTCGGACACCCGCCCCGTGGGGCGTTAGCCGCCGAAGGCTCCCATCTGGGAGGCGGCGGCCTTCTTCTCGACCGTGGCGTCAGCGGAGGCCTCGTAGGCTTTCCAGTCCTCGCCGGTGAGATCCCTGTAGCCGTCGATGGCGCCGTGGGCTGCGGCGAGGAGGGCGAAGGCCTGCATCGCCATGTCGGCTGCAAACTCGCGGGTGCGCTGCGCCCTGCTGTCGAAGCCGATTGGGGTTCCGAGTTCGTCGTTGCCGCCGTCGGCGGCGCGGGCGGTGGCGTCGCGGGCCTGACTGACCTTTTCGGAGTAGAAGCGGCCGGCTCCAACTGCTGAGGAGACGAGGGCCCCGACGATGCGCTGGAAGTGCATGGCGGTCGCCTTATCGTTAAGGGAGCCTTCGAAGGCCTCGGCCATGCGCTTGACGGCGATCGAGTGCTGGGCGCGGATAGCTTCGTATTCGGGGACGATGAGGCCGAAGGCCTGGGCGACGTTTTCCGCGACGCCTTGGTGGGGGCAGAGGTGGACGGCGGTCTCGAAGGTGATGGGGGTGCGGGTTTCGCGCTTGGGGGCGGACTTGGAGCGGTTCGTGGCCATTGTCGAAGATCCTTCTCGTCTTGCGCCTTGGGCCGCTGGCCCATCGCCAGCTTGTGTCCCTCGGTTGTGCGCGGCTTAAGCCCAACCCGGTCGGCCAGCAACGGCTGCGC
>DATCEL010000012.1:0-5257 GCA_036510115.1 Caulobacteraceae bacterium | reverse complement strand
CGGATCGGCGGCGCCGGCCGGCGCGACGGCGGCCGCGGAACACAAGGGCTGATGGGCATGAAGCTCCGACTGATCCTCGCCGTCGCGCTCGCCTGCGGCGTGGCCATGCCCGCCCTGGCGGCGACCAGCCAGGTCTCGCCGAAGGACGTCCATTGGTCGTTCGAGGGTCCGTTCGGGATGTACGATCAGGCGCAACTTCAACGCGGCTACAAGGTCTATCGCGAAGTCTGCTCGTCCTGCCATTCGATGAACATGGTCGCGTTCCGCAATCTGGGTGACAAAGGCGGACCGTTCTGGGATCCGAAATATCCCAACGCCAATGATAATCCGGTGGTCAAGGCGATCGCCGCCGACTACCAGATCGCCGACATCGATTCCGACACCGGCGAGGCGACCAAGCGCCCGGGGACCAGCGCCGACCTTTTCCCCAACCCCTATGCCAACCCGGTGGCCGGCAAGGCGGCCAATGGCGGCGCCCTGCCGCCGGACATGTCTTTGTTGGCCAAGGCGCGCGAGGGCGGCCCGGCCTACATCTACTCCATCGTCACCGGCGATAACGCCAACATTCCCACCGGTCTGACGGTGCCAGCGGGCAAATACTACGACCCCTACATCGCCGGCGACATGAGCCCCTATTGGAAGGGCGATCCTAACAATGTGCCGCGCGGCGGCGTCATCGCCATGCCCCCGCCGCTCAGCCCCGGCAAGGTGCAGTTCGACGATGGCACGAAGTCGAGCTTGAACCAGGAAGCCTGGGACGTGGCCGCTTTCCTTGAATGGGCGGCGGATCCGAAGATGGAAGAGCGCAAGCAGATCGGCCTATCGACGATGATCTTCCTGGTGCTGTTCTCCGGTCTGCTGTGGGCTGCCTATCGCGGCGTCTGGCGCGACATCGAGCACTAAGACCCGTCGGCGAATTCGTCCGTCGCCCTGATCAAGGCGTCGAGGATGCCGGGCTCGTCAAAGGCGTGGCCCGCGTCGGCGATCAGCTCAAACCGGGCCTTCGGCCACGCCTTGGCCAGCCGCCAGGCGGAGCGCGCCGGCGTCGCCACGTCGTAGCGTCCCTGGACAATCACCCCCGGAATCTCCGCCAGCCGCGGCGCGTCACGAATGAGCTGGTCGTCGGCCAACCAGCTTTCGTGGGTGAAATAGTGGTTTTCGATGCGCGCGAAGGCGAGGGCGTAGCGGTCTTCGCTAAACTGTACCGCCAGTCTGTTCGGCAGCAAGGTGATGGTGCCGGCTTCCCACAGGCTCCACGCCTTGGCCGCCCGTAGACGGGCCGCTTCGTCCTTCCCGGTCAGCCGCCGGCGGTAGGCGGCCACCAGGTCACTTCGCTCGGCCTCCGGGATTGGCTCGAGAAATCGCTCCCACAGATCGGGAAACAGCCACGCGGCGCCGCCTTGATAGTACCAGTCGATTTCCGCCCGCGTGGCCGTGAAAACCCCGCGCACGATGAGCCCGCTCACCCGCTCGGGATGGGTTTCGGCATAGGCGAGCGCCAGGGTCGAACCCCACGAACCGCCGAACACCAGCCAGCGTTCATAGCCAAGCCGTGTCCGCAGCCGCTCGATATCGGCCACCAGATCCCAGGTGGTGTTGGCCTCTAGGCTGGCGTGCGGTGTGGAGCGACCGCAACCGCGCTGATCGAACAAGGTCACGCAGCACCGCTTGGGGTCGAACAGGCGCCGCTGCGCCGGTGAACAGCCGGCGCCCGGGCCGCCATGCAGGAACACCGCCGGCGCGCCAGTCGGATCGCCGCAGCGTTCGAAATAGACGCGGTGACCGTCGCCAACGTCGAGGAAGCCGGCGGCGAACGGTTCGATAGGCGGGTAGAGTCCGCGTCGCTCGAAGCCCGCCGCGTCCTGGCCCATCATCGCTTCCCATCCGTCGGCGATTCCGCCCTGGTCGATTTTGCTTTAGGCGAATACCGATGGCGACGGTGCTGGAAAATGTCTTGGCGGTGGTGGTTACTTACCATCCAGACGCCGGCCTGGATCGACGCCTGGAAGCGCTTCGCGGTCAGGTCGGCTCGGTCCTGGTCGTCGACAACGGTTCGCCCAATATCGGCGATATCGAAGCGATGGCGCGGGCGGCGGGCTGTCGCTTGATCGCCAACGCCGCCAATCTGGGCGTCGCCGCCGCCCTCAACGCGGCCGCTCGCGTGGCCCTGGCCGAGGGCTTCGAGTGGCTGGCCAGCTTCGACCAGGACAGCCTGGCGCCGCCCGGCGCGCTCGCCGGTCTCATCGAGCTTTACGCGGCCCATCCTTGGCGCAAGTCCATCGCTGTTCTGGCCATGAGCCATAGGGACCGGGCGACGGGGCGCGACTATCATCGCTCCGGCGATATTCTCGAGGAAACCGGCGCCTGGCGGTCGGTGCGCACGACCATCACCTCCGGCGCGCTGACGCGTTGCGAGGCCTTCCGCGCGCTCGGACTCTTCGACGAGCGGCTGTTCATCGACGGCGTCGACCACGACTTTTGCCTTCGCTGCCGGGGCGCAGGTTGGCGGGTGATCGAGAGCCGTGGCCAGGTGATGGACCATTCCCTGGGCGCGATCAGCCGGCGTCGCCTCCTATGGGGTTCGGTCGCCTGTTCCAACCATTCCGCCCTGCGCCGATACTACATCACGCGAAACACATTGGAGCTCAGCGTCCGTCACCTGCGCCACGACCCGGTCTGGTGCTTGCACGCCACCGGCAATCTTTTTGTCGATAGTCTCCTGGTGGTGCTCCTGGAAGAGGATCGGCGGGCCAAGCTTGGCGCGGTCCTTCAGGGCGGCTGGTATTTCGTGCTCCGGCGTTTCGGCCGCCGCTTGCCAGAGCCGCGCTCGATGGGCAGTGGTGGCCCCGCATGATCGAATCCGCCGGCATACTTCCGTCCCAGCTCATCGAAGGGCTGATCGACAAGGGAAGCCTCCAGGCCGCGGGCGGATTCGCCAGCGATCAGGTGCAGCCGGCGAGTGTCGATCTGCGATTGGGCGCGCGCGCCTGGCGCGTGCGGGCCTCGTTCCTGCCGAGGCCAGGCGGGACGGTCGCCGAGCGCGTCGGCGAACTGGCCATGCATCAGCTGGACCTGGACGCCGGCGCGGTCCTGGAGCGCGGCTGCGTTTACATTGCTGAATTGCAGGAGCGCGTCCGCCTGCCGGCCGATGTCTCGGCCCGAGCCAACCCCAAGAGCTCAACCGGGCGGCTCGATGTCTTCGTTCGCCTGCTCACCGATGGCCAGCCGGCGTTCGACGACGTCGCCGCCGGCTATGACGGCCCGACCTATCTGGAGATCGCCCCCCAGACCTTCTCGGTTCTGGCCAGGACGGGCACCCGGCTCAATCAGCTTCGCCTCAGGCGGGGCGCCTCAATGCCTCTGGGGGTGCGCGCCATCGACGTCGACCTCTCCGGCCCTATCGCCGGCTATCGCGCGCGCCGCCACGCCGGCGTTGTCGATCTCGATCTCGAGGCGGCCCACGATCCGGCCGATTTCTGGGAGCCGATGACTACCCGCCACGGCGGGCTGCTCCTCGATCCTGGAGAATTCTACATCCTGGCTTCGCGTGAAACGATCGAGATCCCGCCGCTGCAGGCGGCGGAGATGACGCCCATCGATCCCACGGTGGGTGAATTCCGCGTCCACTACGCCGGCTTCTTCGATCCGGGATTCGGCACGGCTGAGGCTGGGGGCGCGGGCTCGCGGGCCGTGCTCGAGGTGCGCAGTCACGAAACGCCGTTCCTGCTCGAGCACGGTCAGACCGTGGCGCGGCTCACCTTCGAGGCTCTGGCCGAACGACCGAGGCGGCTCTACGGCGCGGGCGGCTCTCACTATCAGAGCCAGGGCTTGCGCCTGGCCAAGCACTTCCGCGACTGGTGAACTGAACTTGCGGTCTAAGCCGCGGCCTTCTCGCTCTCATGCGGGTCGCGCAGCACATAGCCACGCCCCCAGACGGTTTCGATGTGGTGGTGGTCAGTGGCCGCCTTGAGCTTCTTGCGCAGCTTGCAGATGAACACGTCGATGATCTTCAGCTCCGGCTCGTCCATGCCGCCATAGAGGTGGTTGAGGAACATCTCTTTGGTCAGGGTCACGCCCTTCCTCAAGGAGAGCAGCTCCAGCATCTGATATTCCTTGCCGGTGAGGTGGACGCGCATACCCTTCACCTCGACCGTCTTGCCCTCCAGGTCGACGGCGATCTCGCCGGTGCGAATGATCGAATGGGCGTGGCCCTTGGAGCGGCGGATGATGGCGTGGATGCGCGCCACCAGCTCGGCGCGGTCGAAGGGCTTGGTCATATAGTCGTCGGCGCCGCCGCCGAGTGTCTTGACCTTGGAATCGATTTCCTGACTGCCGGAAAGGATCATCACCGGCGTGCCGATGCGGGCCATGCGCAGAGTGCGCAGCACCTCCATGCCGCTCATGTCCGGCAAGTTGAGATCGAGCAGGATGATGTCGTAGTCGTAGATCTTACCCAGATCGACGCCTTCCTCGCCCAGTTCGGTCGCATAGACGGTGAGACCTTCAGCCTTGAGCATCATCTCGATGCCTCTGGCGACAACCTTGTCGTCCTCGATCAGCAGTACGCGCACGCTACCCTCCAAAGCCGCGGACAAGGCCGCCCCCGCCGCCGGTTTCCCCGAGGCCACGATCTGATTTTGCGACCGCGCCGATTGATGAGGTGTTAATGGTTAACGCCGGCCCAGAGAATCGGTAGGCTGATTTGCGCGCCGGCGCCAAGAGGCGATTGAGCGCGACCTTAAGCCTAGGCGCCTCGGCGTTTAAGGCTTTGCCGGGCCGCTGGTCTTGGTAATCTGGACTTGGCCGGCTTCCCCCGCGCGCCGCAGGGCGGCGAGATCGTCGCCGATGCGAAAGATGGCCACATAGAATTCGCACATCGCGCGCCAGACGAGGCCCGCCGCGCCGACCGCCAGGAGGCCGCCCACCAAGACCGGAATGGCCAGCAGCACGGCCGCCCAGCTACCCTCGCGCATGGCCACGCCGATCGAGGACCCGACCACGGAGAAGGCGGCGATGATGATCACCCCCAGCCCGGCCCAATAGACAAGGTGGATGACCGGTCCGGTAACAAGGCGTTCGAAGGTCAACATCGACCAGACACGTCCGGAAGGCGACCGGCCGGGCGCTCGGGGCCTGTCAGAATCCATTGCCGTCATGTCCCGCTTTCACGCCCCCAAATGCGTCGGCGCCATGGCTAGCATCGCGTGGGCGCGGCGGCAACCTTCGCTCAGGCCCGTTCGCCGCGAAGGGTGGTGCG
>DATCEL010000011.1:0-2003 GCA_036510115.1 Caulobacteraceae bacterium | reverse complement strand
ACTCCAGGAGCGCGGACGCGGCCTTCCTGGACACGTCCGGCAGGGCGGTCAGGGCGTCGGTCTGCGCCATGATGCCGTCGCCGCTGGCCTGTGCTGCACGGCCCGTCAGGGCGAAGGCCTCAGCCGTGGCGTCGGCCGCCTTCTGCTGCTCGTATTCGAGATAGACCAGGTAGCCGAGCCCAGCGCCGACAGCGACCAGACCGAGGGTCAGCGGATTGAGCGCTGCGGCCATGACGGAGGTCTCGCCGGCGCCGGCGGACATCGCTTGGCCCATGATCATGGCGCTTCCGGCGACCCGCGAATAACGGCCGCTCAGGATTTCGTGGGCGATAACCAGGCCTTCCGTCGCGGCTCGGTTGCTCACCTTGGCGCGGGTGTTGGCGACGACGGCCAGCGTGTCCGCATCGGCCGCCTTCGACGCGACGACTTGCTCGGCCGCCAGCGCCTCCGTCGAAGCGGCCACGCCGGCCGTGGCTGCCTGCAAGCCGAGCATGGCCGGCGTGACCTTGGAGAGATCGCCGCCCGTCTGTAGGAGCGCGGCAGACATTGCCTTGGACGTGACGAGGGTCGAAGCGTTCAGGTCCGCCATTGAGGCCTTGGCGGCGGCGACGCTCCCAGCGAGGGACGGATCGACGCGCCCCGAGACGATGATTGTTACGTCTGAATCGGCCATGCTGTTCCTTTAGAGATCGGCGCCCATGGCGGTGTTCACCGCTTCATCGACGGCCTCGCGGATTCCGCCCTCGAAGTTGCCCCGCATCGAGGCGAGCGCGGTTCGGGCATACGAGCGCTCCGGGATCAGAGAGCCCGGATGGTTCACCCGCTTGGCGAAGACGAGACCCCCGCCCATCCCTTCGTCGGGGAACGTGCCCTGCGGCATGAAGGCGAGAGCGCGGGCCCGGACGGCCTCGATGACGTGGGGCGGGGTTTTGCCGCCGTATTCTTGAATGGCCGCATAGGGCACGCCGCTGGTCGCCACGGTGCCGTCTATCTCGCCGGGCGACTCGTCCACGTGCGAGCCCACGCTGTTGTAGAGCGGGCCGGTCGAATGGAAGTTCGCGGCGATGTTGGCCTGAACCTGTTCCTTCAGCCGGATCGTGAACGTCGACATGAAGACGCGCAGTTTGGCTTGCACGGTCGGCGGCATGGCTTCGAGCCGGGCGACCAGGCGGTTGAGGCCGACGACATCGAGGCGCATCGCCATGTCAGTGCGTCCTGATTTTTTCGGGGATTTCCATGCCGACCATGGCCGCCGTGGCCCGCGCCTGACGGGCGTAGGCCACACTCGCGCGCGCCAGCGCCGCGCAAACCTGATCGTGCATCTGGGCGAGCGTCTGCATGGCGGCCATCATTTTTTCGAGCTGGTCGGCGGCGGCGAAGCCGGCCTCGATCACTTCGATAGAGGCCGCGCTGAACTCGGCTTGCTTGGCGGTCAGTTCGTCGGTCATTTGGACTCCTTCGGCGCCGCCGCAGCGGCTTTGTGATCGTGTGCTTCGGCAAGCTTCCGCATCGCGGCGAGGTCGCGCTGGCGCCGGACCCTGGCCGTGGCGGCGCGGGCGGTGGGCGAGCGCCAGATGGTCGGACGCGGCGTCACAGGTCCGCCCCGCCCGATTGGGCCGCCAGGTGCGCCAAATAGGCGCTCAGGGCGTTCGGCTCGGTCGGCGGCTCCGTGGGCGTCAGCCAGGGAAACGCCGTCCAGAGCCTTCCCGAGCCCTCCGGTGGGGTATCCCGGCGCAGCAGCTCGCCGAGCATGGCCTCGATGCGGTCAAGCTGGGTCACGCGGCCTCGGGGCCGTCGCCGTAGTAGACCTCGTGCTGGACGCGTTTGAACAGGCCGGGAGTGCGCTTGTAGACCTCCGCCCTGGCCTGGTGATCGGTGATCCCAGGGAAGGCCTTCTTGATCTCGTCGGCCTTCTCGATGACTTCCTGCTGAGCCCGGCTGAGCGGGGCGGCCTTGGCGATCGGCGCGGGCTCCGGATCGTCGGGGAGCGCCTTGTAGACCTC
>DATCEL010000010.1:0-2060 GCA_036510115.1 Caulobacteraceae bacterium | reverse complement strand
GAGCAAGGCGCCTAGACGCGCGCCAGCACCAGGCAGCCGTTGGTTCCCCCGAAGCCGAAACTGTTGGACATCACCGTCTCCAGCGGCCGGTCCAGGCGCTGGCGGACGATCGGCAGGTCGGCGAAGGCGGGGTCGAGGGTGTCGATGTTGGCGCTTTCGGCGACGAAGCCGCCGCCCATCATCATGAGGCAGTAGATCGCCTCCTGCGCGCCGGCGGCGCCCAGGCTGTGGCCAGTGAGGGACTTGGTGGAGGAGATCAGCGGCGATGTTTCGCCGAACACCTGCCGCACCGCGTCCATCTCCTTCAGATCGCCGACCGGCGTGCCGGTGCCGTGCGGGTTGAGGTAGTCGATGCTGCGCCCGCCGGCGTCGGCGATCGCCAGGCGCATGCAGCGCGCCGCCCCCTCCCCGGACGGGGCGACCATGTCGTGGCCGTCGGAATTGGCCGCGTAGCCGACGATCTCGCCGTAGATCCTGGCCCCCCGCGCCTTGGCGCGGTCCAGCGCTTCCAGCACGACGACGCCCGCGCCGCCGGCGATGACGAAGCCGTCGCGGTCGACGTCATAGGCGCGGCTCGCCCTGGCCGGGGGGTTGTTGAACTTGGCCGACATCGCGCCCATCGCGTCGAATAGGCTGGAAAGAGTCCAGTCCAGCTCCTCGCAGCCGCCGGCGAAGACAATGTCCTGCCGGCCGCAGGCGATCTCGCCCGCGCCGACGCCGATACAGTGGGTCGAGGTGGCGCAGGCCGAGGTGATCGAGAAGTTGAGGCCCTTGATCTTGAACCAGGTCGACAGCGTCGCCGAAGCGGTCGAGCACATCGACTTTGGCACTGCATAGGGGCCAACGCGCTTGGGCCCCTTGGTGCGCGCGATATCGGCGGCTTCGACAATGGCGCGGGTCGAGGGGCCGCCCGAGCCCATGATGAGCCCAGTGCGCTCGTTCGACACTTCGTCGGGCGCGAGCCCGGCGTCGAGAATCGCCTGATCCATCGCGACATGGTTCCAGGCGGTGCCGCCGCCATGAAAGCGCATGGCGCGGCGATCGAGCATTTCTTCCGGCTTGACGGTCGGGGCGCCCTGAACCTGGCTGCGAAAGCCCATCTCGGCGTATTTTTCGGCGCGCGTGATGCCGGACTTGGCGTCGCGCAGGCTCGCCAATACCTCTTCGACGTTGGCGCCGATCGAGGAGACGATCCCCATGCCGGTGACGACGACGCGCCTCATAGCCTCAACTCCACCATCGCCGCTGGCCGCCCGCGTCTCTAGGCTTGGCTCGGGGCGGCGCCGCCGAATAGGCCAACGCGCATGTCTTTGACTTCGTAGATCCGGCGCCCATCGGCCTCCAGCCAGCCGTCGGCGATGCCAAGCACCAGCTTGCCTTTAAAGACCCGCTTCACATCGACGCCATAGATCACTTTTTTGATCGTCGGCAACACCTGGTCGATGAACTTGACCTCGCCAACCCCGAGCGCCCGCCCGCGCCCCGGCAGGCCGAGCCAGCCAAGGAAGAAGCCGGTCAACTGCCACAGCGCGTCGAGCCCGAGACAGCCCGGCATCACGGGGTCACCCTTGAAATGACAGGAGAAAAACCAAAGTTCGGGCTTGATGTCGAATTCGGCCCGCACGCCGCCCTTGCCATGAGCGCCCCCCGCTTCGCTGATCTCAGCGATGCGGTCGAACATCAACATCGGCGGCAGCGGCAATTGCGCGTTGCCGGCCCCGAACAATTCGCCGCGCCCGCAGGCCAGCAGGTCCTCGTAGGCGAATTCCGAACGCCGTTCCGACATGCGATTTTTGGGTTCCGTGGCCTCTGCGCAGGCAGCCCCGCCCGCGTCGGGCGCTTCGTATCACAGGCGCTGGCGTCTCGAAAGCGCCGCCGCTCAACCTTTCGCGGGCCCGCTAGATTGGCGCGATGCTGACGGCGGCGCGAGACTATGATAAAGGCGCTTGAGCTGGCTCGTGACTTGCCGGCAATTTCCCCCTCGCCGCCACAAGGCCGCTACGAGAGTTTCCGCCCGCCGTGTCCACGCCGACGCCCCTTACCGCCGCCGCTTACGCCGC
>DATCEL010000009.1:0-2535 GCA_036510115.1 Caulobacteraceae bacterium | reverse complement strand
CGATCCCGATGGGGTGAATGTCGAGCTCAATTTCCGAAGCTGACCGACAGCACGGGTCGTTTCAGCCGGGCCTCGTCGCGTCGAGACCGCCGCCTAGTACGCCGTAGAGGGTCACCAGATTGAGCGACTTGGCCAGCCGCGTCGTCACCAAGGTCTGCTGCGCGGCGTAGTAGGTGCGCTGGGCGATGAGGACATTGAGATAGGTGTCCACCCCCCTCTCGTAGCGGGCGTTGGACAGGATCAGCGTTTGATGGGCCGCGTCGGTGAGCGCGGCTTGGGCGCCCAACTGTTCGTCGATCGTGCCGCGCCGAGCCAGGGCGTCGGCGACTTCGCGGAACGCGGTCTGGATGGCCTTTTCGTATTGGGCGACATCGACCTCGCGCTGGGCTCTGGCCAAGGCAAGGTTGCCGCGGTTGGCGCCAAAATCGAAGATCGTCTGGCTGACGGCGGGCGCGAAGGACCAGGTGGCCGCCGCGCCCCGGAACAGGGTCGATAGCGCCAGGCTGGTGAGGCCGCCCGAGCCGGTGAGCGAAATCGAGGGAAAGAAGTTGGCTCTGGCCGCGCCGATGTTGGCGTTGGCGCCGCGCAGGGTGTCTTCCGCCTGCAGCACGTCTGGGCGCGTGAGGAGCACGGTCGAACTCACCGCTGCCGGCAAGCGGCCCAGCACCGCGACCTCGCCACCCAGGCCGGCCGGCAAATCGGCGTCGGCCACCGGCGCGCCGACGACCAGTTCCAGAGCATTGCGGTCCTGCGCCACCTGAGTGGTCAGACGCGCCACGTCAAAACGCGCCTGCTGCACGGTCGTCTGAGCCTGATCCACGTCGAGGCCCGAGGCGACGCCGGCGTTCAACCGCTTCTGGGTAAGATCCAGCGAGGCCTGGCCGCTGGCCAGGGTCTGTCCGGCGATGGCCAGCAGCGACTGGTCGGAGCTGAGGGTGAGATAGTTGGAGGCGACTTGGGACACCAGGAGGAGTTGGGCTTCATCGCGAGCCTGGCGGGTG
Source organism: Caulobacteraceae bacterium (assembly GCA_036510115.1). Classification (GTDB taxonomy): domain Bacteria; phylum Pseudomonadota; class Alphaproteobacteria; order Caulobacterales; family Caulobacteraceae; genus Acaudatibacter. The sequence goes on along the minus strand of DATCEL010000009.1, from coordinate 1,534 downwards.
GCGAAGTACTGATCCTGGGCCGCGCGGGTGAGATTGCGCACCTTGCCGAAGAGGTCGAGTTGCCAGGCGCTGAAGCCGACGCCCAGATCGTAGAACCGTTCATTGCTGGTCGCCGCGCCGCCCGCACCGCCGGCGCCGCCGCCGCTAAACACCCCCGCTGGTTGCTGGCCATAGGTGGCGTTGGCGTGGGCGGCGATGGTGGGGAACAGGGCGGCGCGCTGGACGCGGTACTGGGCTTGGGCCGCGGCGATATTGGCCACGGCGATCCGCAGATCACGATTGTTTGCCAGGGCCTGAACGATAACCCGTTTGAGTTTGGGGTCGGAGAAAAACTCCCGCCAGCCGACGATCGGCGTCGCCGTTGCGGGAGCGGGGGCATAGGCGGCCCCGGACGGAAAGCTCGCCGCCACAGGGGGCGCCGGGCGACGATAGACCGGGGCCAGATCGATGCAGCCCGCGAGCATCGCCGCCGCGCCCAAAACCAAGGCCAAACGCTTCATTCGGCCGGCCTCACAACCGGCGCCCGGCGAAGGCGCGTGTGGAAGATCGAGCGCACGCCAACGAAGAACATCGGCACGAAGAAGATCGCCAGCGCCGTCGCCGTCAGCATGCCGCCGATGACGCCCGTGCCGATGTCGTTCTGACTGCCGGCGCCGGCGCCGGTGGAAATCGCCAGCGGGAAAACCCCGGCGATGAAGGCCAGGGAGGTCATCAGGATCGGTCGAAGCCGAAGTCTCGCCGCCTCCAGCGCCGCTTCGGTGGGCGTGGCCCCGCGCTTCTCGGCCTCGTCCGCGAACTGAACGATCAGAATGGCGTTCTTGGCCGAAAGGCCGATGGTGGTGAGCAGGCCGACTTGGAAATAGACATCGTTGTAAAAGCCGCGGCTGGTCGCCGCCAGCAGCGCCCCGACGACACCCAAGGGGATCACCAGGATCACCGACAGCGGAATCGACCAGCTTTCGTACAAGGCGGCCAGGCACAGGAACACCACCAGGATGGAGATGCCGTAGAGGGCCGGCGCCTGCGCCCCCGAGAGCCGCTCCTCATAGGAGATGCCGGTCCATTCGTAGCCGATCCCGAGCGGTAGCTTGGCGACCAGCTTCTGGATCTCGGCCAAGGCGGCGCCCGAACTCTTGCCCGCCGCGGGCTGACCCTGAATTTCGACCGCCGCCACCCCGTTGTAGCGCTGGAGTTGGGCGGGTCCGGCGGTCCATTTCCAACTGGAGTAGGCGGAAAACGGCGCCATCGTCCCGCTCGATCCGCGCACGAACCAACGGCCGATGTCGTCCGGGCTCGTCCGGAAGGGTGCGTCCGCTTGCATAAACACCTGTTTCACCCGTCCGCGGTCGATGAAGTTGTCGATGAACTGCCCCCCCCAGGCAGCGCTCAGGGTGTCGTTGACGTCGCTAAGGTTCAGTCCCAGGGCTTCGGCCTTGGACTTGTCGATATCCACATGCAGCTGGGCGGTGTCGTCCAGTCCGTTGAAGCGGACATTGGTCAGGATCGGATCCTTGGACGCCATGGCGATGAGCTC
>DATCEL010000008.1:0-4332 GCA_036510115.1 Caulobacteraceae bacterium | reverse complement strand
CGAGATCGCGGTGCGGGCCGCGATTCAGCTGATCGATCCGCAGCCCGCCGGCGCCGAGATGGGCGGCGGGACGGCGGTGCGCCAGTACGCCGCGTTCCTCGAACGGACGTTGCCGCCGCAGCTGCGCGAGCAGCTCGCGGTCTTGGTTCGCCGCTTGGGTCCCACGGTCGACCTCGTGTCGGGTCTGGCCCGCTGGGCCCGCGCCGCATGTTTCACCAGCATCCGCGCCGGCCTTTTGCTGGCGGGCGATCTGGAGGTCGCCGTGCGCCTCGGTCAAACCGCCGCGGCCGCGGCCGGGATCGATCCCGCCGACGTGATCCGCGATCTGGTTGCTTGGAGCATCTCGGAGGGCTACTTCGAGCTGCGCGCGCAGCTCGGTCTGCGCACGGTCAATCTAGATTTCCGCGGCTCCGCGCCACCCTGAGCGCGGCAAGACCACGCAACAACGCGCGGATGTTGGCGATCGGCTCAAGCGGGTCCCGAGCGTCCGGCGGAGTCGTCCGGCCTGGGCGCCCGGATCCGCGGCCTCTTCGGGAGCGGGGGTGGTTGAAAGTTTTCTCGGCGTCGCGTAAGGATCCGGACGCTTTTCGGAGAGGTGGCTGAGTGGCCGAAAGCGCCTGATTCGAAATCAGGTTTGGGCGCAAGTCCAACGTGGGTTCGACTCCCACCCTCTCCTCCGCCCTCTAATAAAAAATAAAATAAACACGCCGGCATTCGGTCCGGGTTCCTGAGGATCGCGTTGGGGGAGAACGAGCTTTGATTGTTCGAGCCCATCGCGGGAGGTTTCAGGAACCCTCTCAGGGTTCCTGCGTTGTCGGAGAGATGCCCGAGTGGCCGAAGGGGCACGATTGGAAATCGTGTGTACCGCAAGGTACCGAGGGTTCGAATCCCTCTCTCTCCTCGACAGTCCGACACCGCGAACGCCCATCTTGACGTACGGGGGAAGCCACGCTCATGATCCTGCGGCGGGGGAAAATGAGACTGGATAAGGATGTGCTGTGCCTTCTATCCGATGAGGCGCGGCGGCTGGGGTTGCCGGTAGATCGCGTCTTGAATGAGATGGTTCGCCGTGCGCTCGCCCCTCACGCCACTGCCGTGGAACCCACGCCCTACCGGACGATCCCCCACAAAGCCAGGCTGGGCGCCGGCTTCGATCCGATGGAGCTCAACAGCTTGGCCGACGAGCTCGAAGACGACGCGCGGCTTCGGCACCTCTAGCCGTCGGCCGCCCAGCTACCGGCCGCTCAGGCTGCGCGGAGGTCTTTGAGTTTTTGTTGGACGAAGTCGGCGTGGCCGGCGGCTTTGACCTTGGCCCAGTGGTGGGCGATCTTGCCGTCGGGAGAGATGATGACGGTCGAGCGGATCACGCCCAGCGACTTGCGGCCGTAAAGGACCTTCTCACCCCAGGCACCATAGGCTTCCATCATCTTGTGGTCGGGGTCGCTGAGGAGGCGGACCCTGAGCTTGTACTTGGCGATGAACTTGCGGTGGCTCTCGGGGGTGTTGGGGCTGCAGCCGACCACCACCGCGTCGAGCTTTTCGAAGGCCTTGAGGCCGTTCGTGAAGTCGCAGGCCTCGACGGTGCAGCCCGGCGTGTCGTCGTTCGGATAGAAGTAAAGCACCAGCCAGCGGCCGGCGTACTCGGACAGCTTGACGGTCTTGTCGTCCTGGTCCGGCAAGGTGAAGGCGGGGGCTTTGGCCCCGATCTTGAGCTTCTTCTCGGTCTCAGCGGCCATGCCGCGTTCTTACCACGACCGAGTGGCGCTGGATCTCCGGCGCGTTCTGTGCCAGATAAGAGCCGGTCCCGGGCGACGGAACGCCGGCGAAACCCGCCAGGCCCGGAAGGGAGCAACGGTAACCAGCCGACCGGGTGCTCGGGGCCATTATCAACACAGGAACCCTGGGAGGGTTCCTGAAACCTCCGAACACAGGAATCCTGGGAGGGTTCCTGAAACCTCCGAACACAGGAACCCTGGGAGGTTCCTGAAACCTCCCGCGATGAGGTCCGCCGGGCAGAGCCCGTCGGGCCTCGACGCGATCAACTTTCGAGACTGAACGCCATGGCCGACATCGTCACCTTGATCCAGGACATGCTGTTCTCGTCGAAGGTGCGCGAGGCGGCCAAGGCGATGGGGCTGACGGTGCAGTCGGCGCGCGAGCCGGCGGCCTTCGCGGCGGCGGCGCGCGAGGCCAAGCTGGCCATCGTCGATCTGCGGTTGCCGACCGCGCTGGACGCGCTCGACGCGCTGGGGTCGGCGCCGGTTGCCGGTCTGCGGACGGTTGGCTTCGTCGATCACGAGCGGACCGATGTGATGGACGCCGCCCGTGCCAAGGGCGCCGAGGTGATGGCCAAGGGGCAGTTCTCGAACACGCTGCCCAAGCTGTTGTCCGGCCTGGCGTCCAAGTAACGGCGGCCGTCGGTCGTCAGTCGAAAAGCGGCAGCAGCTCGCGCAGCGACGCGACCACCAGATCAGGCGCGCCCCATTCGAGGCGCTCTTGCGGTGACATGGGTTCGGCGCGCAGCAGCACCGTGCGGCACCCCGCCCGCCGTCCGGCCTCGACGTCGAACTTGTAGTCGCCGACGGTGAGCGTGTCGGCCGGGCGGGCGTTCAGTTTCCCGCACAGCGCCAATACCCCGTCGGGGGCCGGCTTGTGCGGACCATCTTCGCGCGTGTAGATGGCGTGGAAGTGAAAGGCGAAGGTGCGCGCGAAAGTCTCGACCACCTCACGAATGTTGCGGGTCAGGATGCCCATCGGGATCGCGCGCGCCGCCAGGTGGCCGAGCAGGTCGGCGCAACCGTCGGTCAGGGTCGCCCCGGCGATCGCCGTCCGCTCGTGGCGCCGCATGATGCGCTCGGCGCGGGCCCGCTCGTCGGCGCTGGCGCCGGCGAGCTGTTCGAGGATCGGTATCCCCGGCGCAAGGCCGATCTCGGCGCGGATGGCGTCGAAGTCGAGGCGCGAGTCGGCCAGCGTCCCATCGAGGTCGAAGATCACGGCGCGCGGCGCCGGCGGCGTCATTCCGCCCCCTCGGGCGCGCCGCCCGCCCGCGCCAGATCCTCGCTCTTGATCTTGCTGACGTCGATCGCGCGGGCCCGTTTGGCCATCGAGGGGAGCAGCTCCTCCAGCGGCGGCGCGTCGCCCTTGATGAAGCGCAGCGGGTTGGTGCGGGCCACCACGAAGTTGCGCAGGTAGGGGCTCGTGAAACCGCGCGCCTTGAGCGCCGTCATCGCCGCCGTCACCGCGTCGTCGTAGTGGAGCAGCAGCGCCGCCCGCGCCCGCCGCTCGGGCAGCGCATCGACGAGGCGGCCCGGCAACCAACCGTCGGCCCGCTTCAAGACGGCGTGGTAGGCGCCGCCCGAGATCCGGCCCCGCTCCCCGTAGGCGAAGCCGAGCGTCGCCAGCGCCGGCTCCTCGAACTCCAGCGCATAACCGACCTCGCCCGTCTTCGAAAGCTCTGGCTGTCCGACCAGATCTTCGTACATGCGCCGCACGCCGATGGCCCGATCGCGCAGGTTGTGGGCCTTTTCGATGTTGAGCGCCAGGATTTGGTAGGCCACCGCGCGCTCCGGCACCACCAGCGCCAGCACGCTCTTGGCGTCCAATTCTTTGAGCGCCGTCAGCCGGTGGTAACCGTTGGGCGTCCAGTAGCGCGCGCCCTCGGTGGGCTCGCGGATCACGATGATCGGATCGAGGAAACGCTTGGTCTTGTCCATCGCCTGCGTGAGGCGGCGGACGTGCGCGTCGGAGATGTCACGCTGAAAGGGGGTGGGCGCCACCTGCGCGACCGGCAGGGCCGCGAAGAGCAGCGCGTGGCCGCCCAGTGGCTCGCGGTAGCTGGCCAGCACGGCGCCGCCGTCCGCGCGGATCGCCTCGGCCAGCGCGGCCAGCTCGGGCGAGGGGTTTTCGATCGCCAGGTCTGCCGCGCCCAGCTCGGTCGGCCGCAGCTTGACGCCCTTGCGCCGCCGCGGTGTGCCGCTTGGCTTGCGCGCCGGCTTCTTGGCCTTCGGCTTGGCCTTCGGGCGTTCTTGCATCGGCTTTTCCCCCTTACCGGGAAACATGCCATATCCTTCGACGATGCCGAGAATGGTGAAATGCGTGAAGCTGGGCAAGGAGCTGCCCGGGATGCCCTACAAGCCCTTCAGCAACGAGCTCGGCCAGCGCATCTACGACAACGTGTCGCTCGACGGCTGGAGGATGTGGCTCGAGTTTTCGAAGATGATCGTCAACGAATACCGGCTCGATCTCACCTCGGGCAGCGGGCAAAAGCTGCTGCACGAGCAGGCCGAGAAGTTCTTCTTCGGCGAAGGCGCCGAGGTCCCGCCCGACTTCGTC
>DATCEL010000007.1:0-6991 GCA_036510115.1 Caulobacteraceae bacterium | reverse complement strand
TGGCAGAACCTGCATCCTTCGGTAGCCGTCGCTGTGATCGTGCTGGGCGCGACCGCCGGCATCGGTTGGCTTCGCTATCTCTTCTATCGCCGACCCGGCGCGCCATGGCTGCTTTCCGCCCTCACGGGGCTCGCCGCGATGTCGGTATTCGCCACCCCCGCAGGTGTCTCGATCATCGGAGTCTCGGCCGCGAACGCCAAGGCCAGCATCGCCCTCGGGGCGAGCGAATGGCTGCCAATATGGTCGCCAATCAACCACCAATTCGCGTTTCAAGTCGCCACGGCCTCGGTGGTGGCCGGTTGGCTGCTTTTCCGGAACCCTCAACGGATCGACTGGGAGGAACTGACGCCGGCCGTGGTGCTGTTCGTCGTGACCCTTACCGCGTACCGGTTCGTGCTGTTCTGGGGCGTCGCCCTCGTGCCGGTGCTCGCCAGGATCCTGAGCAACCCTGAACCCGGCCGGCGAAAATCATGGCCCGCGCTGGCCACCGCGGCGGCGGCGGCCGGCGCGATCGGCCTCGCCCTGCTCGTCCGCCCGACGCATTTCGTCGAATCATTGCCCCTGGCGGGGATCAGGGCGCTCAGGGCGACCGGGGTCAGGGGCACGGTGTTTGGCGACTTCCGGTGGGGCGGCCCCTTGATCGACGCCGGATACCCGAACTGGGTCGTGGCCTATGACGGGCGGTACTACCGCTACACGCCCAAGGAGTGGCGACGCTATTTCCAGACGACGCGAGGCGATGTCGGCCCAGAGGCGCTTGACCAAATCTATCATCCCGCCGCCTACCTGCTGACGCCAGGGACCGACGGCGCGCTCATCGCCGCTCTGCGCGCCGAACCGGGGACCTGGCGAGAAATCCACGCCGACCATACGAGCGTCGTGTTCGTTCGCGGCAAGACGTAACGCTGCCTAGAGCGGGTTGAGTTTAGACGACTCCCTCGCCTGAGCCGCGGGCGAGATTCGGCCCGCCACGCCGGGCGGGAGCGGCCCAAGGCACCTCGCGCGCCCTCGCGTGCGCACGATATACAGGTCCATAGACATGGTGAAATCACCATAGACAATGGCGGATCAGCGGCCCCGGGCGAGACGCGACAGCCAACTCGGCTGTCCCTTCTTCCGCAAGGGGAGAGAGAGCCGCGAGTTCACCGTAAATCGCCATACCCATGGTGGCTCTATGGAGATCTAGGGTGGAATTCCGGGCCGCCGTAGATTAGCCGTTCTCACGGTGAACCAACGGTGATCAACGGTCACATTTCCCAGGCGGCCGGCGCGCGCTCGCCCGCTTGCGGTCTTTCAATTCACGATGTCAAAGACCCCAACGCAGAGATAAGTGTTGCATTATGCAATTATCGGTTGCAGTCTGTCAAGAAATTTGGGGGCGATGTTACCGTTGCCAATGGGAAGTGTAGCATCGCCCATTTGAGCGCTAAACGTGACCTACACGCGCCCAATGGCGCGCCTCTCAAGGCGCCAGAAGCAACGGTTTCGACTTAGTGAGCGAGCTTGGCTTGACCCTTGAGACACGGCCGTTCAATCCGGCCGCCTCTTTGGACAGTCCCGAAGCGATGCTCGCCTATCTCGACGGCGGCTTCGCCGATGGTGAGGCGGTCGAAATCACCGATGCCTTAGGCGTGGTCGCCCGCGCGCGCGGCATGTCTCAACTCGCCAAAGAAACCGGTCTGACCCGGCAAGCGCTCTACAAGGCGCTCAGCAGCGAAGGAAATCCCGAATTCGCCACCGTTCTGAAGGTCGTCCGGGCGCTCGGCCTTCGACTCCATCCCGAGCCGGTCGTCGCCGCCTCGTGATAGTCTTCAGGATGGCCCGGGCAGGACTCGAATTCGTCTAAGGGAAATCGGTGTTGGGTCAAAATACCCCCTACTAATCGCTCCCGGGGCTTCACGCCATGCGCGAGGTGGCTCCCATTCGTCGCCGAGGCGCCTCAGATCGCGCCTTTGCCCTGGCTCGCCGACGCCAACGCCCCGCTGGCGCGGACCATTCGGAGGCGCCTCAAATCCCGCATGATCGGTTGCTCGACCACGCGGTGGACGAAGACGCCGGCCGCCGTGGCCGCCAAAAGTCCCGCAGTCAAGAGAAGGGTCGGTGAAGCCGGCCAATGCAGGGCTCGCCACAAAGCCGCGACCTGAAAGAGAGCGAAGAACTGAACGAGGTAGATCGAATAGGACACGTCCCCTAGCTTGGCGAAGGTGGCGGCGACGGCGCCTTTGCAAAGCCTCTCGCAGGCAAGCGCGCCGCTGACGATCAACGCCGCCGGAACGCCGAAGGCGAACACCCGGCGAATACCGTTGCCATAGGACTGGGCCGATCCGATCGCGCCCGGGTCGGGCGTCCCCGAAACCGTCTGCGCCGCCAAAAGCGCACAGCCGCATGCCAATAGTCCGAGGGCGATTGAAATTGGAAGGCGGCCGATCGTTCCTCTAAAGGCGGCCAGGGCGACGCCTGCGCCGAATTCCAGGAATAGCGGGCTGGCGAGGAATTGCAGGCCGTCCCAGGTGAACAACAGTCGGCAACTCCAAAGAGCGGCGGCGACCGCAAAAGCAATCACGAGATTTCGCTTCAGGTGTCCTACGAGCACCAGCGAGACCGCCGTGTAGAAGGCCATCTCGAAGCTGAGTGTCCAGCCCACCTGAAGATAAGGATCGGTGAGTGCGCCCCCGGCCGCTGGCCAGAACAGAAATGTCGCAATGAGCTTGTCGCTAGACAGCGCGCCCGCGAGCGCCGCTTGGCCAACGGGAATAGCCGAGATCACGAAATAGAGAGGGACGACCCTGGACCAGCGTTTCCAGAAGAATTCCAGGCCCGATGGCCTGCAAGGCGCCAGCGGCCCCGTCATCGCGATCACGAACCCGGAGAGAACGAAGAAGATATCGACCCCGCCGCACCCACCGAGCTCGCGCTTTGCAGCGCCAAGGAAGGCATCGTCGCCGTGGCGCCCGCGAACAGCGGCGGCAAATGGCAGGCGACCACCATCGCGGCGGCGACGAAGCGCAATATCTGAAGTGAGGTGATCCGATCTTTGATCGCCCGTCCCCCGCTAAAGCCGACGATGGAGATTCAGCCCTATCTCGCCGTCGCATCCTACGACAGATGTCGCCATTCGTCGCCGAGCGGCCCTCAAACCGTGCTTTCGCCTTGGCTGGCCGGCGCCAGTGACCGTCCGGGGCGGACGATGCGCAGGCGCCTGATGTCCCGCATGATCGGGCGCTCGATCGCCACATAGGTAAGGGCGCCGATGGCCACGGCGGTGAGCAGGATACAGGCCCCGCTGGCCAACGGGATTTCCGGGGAAAACCAGCCGAACCACAGGCCGGTCAGTATCGGAATCGACAGGGCCTGCGACAGATAGATGGAGTACGACGCATCGCCTAGCCACGCGCCGGCGCGCGCGACAGGTCCGCTCACCCAGCGGTCGCAGACGGCGGCTCCGGCGACCAGCAGCGCCGCCGGAACGCCAAAGGCCAAGGCGCGCAACGGCGCGCTGACGCCCCGCATCGTCGGCTCCACGTAAATCGCGTCTCCAACACCGACCACACCGTCGATTGCGAAGACCGCGATGGCCGCCAACACCAGGGCGACGCCGAGGGCAAGGTGCGCGCGACGCAATCTGGGCCACGCCCCGGCCAGAACGACGCCGGCCCCAAACTCGAGGAAGACCGGATTGACCACAAACCGCAGTGGCGTCCAATCGCTGAACAGTCGGGCGGCGACAAGCAGGACGGCCACCGCCGCGAGGATCGCCGAATTGCGCCGCAAACGGCCCCCGATCAGCAACGCCGCCATGGTTGAATAGAACACCATTTCGAAACAGAGCGTCCAGCCGGCCTCAAGGTATGGCAGGGCCATGCCCCTGCCGACCGCGGGCCAGAACAAAAACGTCGCCGACGTTTGAGGCAGGTTAAACTTTCCCCTCGCGACGGCGCGGATGATCCACGGAATCGAGAGCAGGAAGTAGAGCGGCGCAACGCGGCTCCAGCGCTTCCAGAAGAAGGCGGCGCCCGTGGGTCGCTCGCGGGCGAGTGGGCCGGTCATGGCGATGACGAAGCCCGACAGGACGAAAAAAATATCGACGCCGGCCGCGCCGATGGCGGTTGGATAGGTCGGGAGCCAGCCGCTCGGCGGCGGGGCGGTCGCGCGCCAGGGCGCGTGGAAGACGATGACCATCGCCGCGGCGACGAATCGCAGGATCTGCAGTGAGAGGATCCGGTCCTTGATGGGTTGCCCCCTCGACAATCTAAGCGTCCGCAGTTTCGCGCCGACAGGCGCGTTCTCCAATGTGACATAAAGTGACCCGCCCGCCATCCCGCCTCGCCGGATGGCGCCGCGGCTCGCGGCGGCCTATCTGTTGGCTCGAACCATCAAGGAACCGCGATGTCCCTGTTCTCCAAGCTCGCCGACGCCATTTCGCCCGGTGAGCCTCTCGCGGGGCGGCCAGATCCGATCGCCACCGCGGAGACCTCCTTCGTCAATGGCCGGCCGCTGAAAGGGCCCTATCCCGAGGGTCTGGAGTTGGCGCATTTCGCCATGGGCTGCTTCTGGGGCGTGGAGCGCAAATTCTGGCAGGCGGACGGCGTTTGGGTGACGGCCGTGGGCTACATGGGCGGATCGACGCCCAATCCGACCTACCAGGAGACCTGCTCCGGGCGCACGGGCCACACCGAAACCGTTCGCGTGGTGTTTAATCCAGCGCTGATTTCCTATGCCGCCCTGCTTAAGATGTTCTGGGAAGGCCACGATCCCACCCAAGGCATGCGCCAGGGTAATGATATGGGCTCTCAATACCGCTCGGCGATCTTCACCGGTTCGGCGTCTCAGGAGACCGCCGCTCAGGCGTCGGCGGAGGTCTATCAGCGGGCCCTGACGGCCGCCCGCCGTGGCCAAATCACCACCGAGATCGCTCCCGCGGGACCGTTCTATTTCGCCGAGGACTATCACCAGCAGTACCTGGCCAAGAATCCGCAGGGCTATTGCGGCGTCGATGGCACGGGCGTCGTCTGCCCGATCGGGGTCGGCGTTTCGGCCGGCTAGAAATATGACACCGAACGCGTTCGACGCTGCCTGCCGAGCTCTGATCGGTGTCACCATGGTCGTCCAATGGGGCGCGGACGGGGTCTACAAGGTCGGCGGGCGCATCTTCGCCGTTATCAACCCCTCCGGTGGAGTGTCGTTCAAAGTCAGTGACATCGCCTACGAAGCCCTGACGGAATCGGGTCGGGCGCGCCCCGCCCCCTACCTCGCAAGGGCGAAGTGGGTCTATTTTGACCGTCTCGCCGATCTCGAAGCGGACGAAGTCAAAGACTGGCTGGCGACGGCCCACGCCCTGGTCGCCGCCAAGCTCACCCGCGCTCAGCGCCGAGAGATTGGTCTTTAGCTAGTCTGGGAGAGGGAACGGCGCCGCAGACCGCGCGGCGCTCAGTCGTAACGGTCGGCTGTGTGCAGCGCCGCGTCGGCCCGACTGATCTTCAGCGCATAGTGCAGGCCGATCACCGCGCCCTTCACGCGGGGCAGGAACAACAAGGTGAAGACGCACAGCGGAATAAGCGTGCCCGGCAAAGCTATGGCCAGGGGCGCCTTCCAGATGACCGGGAACAGCAGCAGGGGGATGACCACCAGGTGGCCGGTGATCAGGATGGTGAAATAGGCCGGACCGTCATCGGAGGGATAGCGATCTAGGTCGTGACCGCAAACCGGGCAGTTCGGATTGACCTTGAGGTAGCGCCAGAAGATCGCGCCCTGGCCGCAGCGCGGGCAACGACAAATCAAACCGCGCGCCATCGAGCGGATGACGCCGTCAACGGGAAACAGGTCCATGGCGGGCATATGACTACCCCATCCGGAGATTGAAAGTCTCGCCCCTCCCCTGGACAAAGCCAGGGCCGCAATGGTCTCGTGCCTCCACTATGACGAGGGAAGCCCGATGATCGATACCTACGCCACCTCTACCGCGACCGATCTGGTAGCCGCCCTCGCCGCCGGCGACGTCGGTTCGGTGGAACTGACGCGGACCGCGATCGAGCATATCGAACGGCTGGATCCGCCGATCAACGCCGTCGTCGTCCGCGACTTCGACCGGGCGTTGGAGGCCGCCAAGGCCGCTGACGCGGCGCTGGCGCGGGGCGAGCGGGGCGCGCTCCTCGGTCTGCCGATGACGGTCAAGGAGGCGCACAACGTCGCCGGACTTCCCACCACCTGGGGCGTGGAGACGTTCAAAGATTGGATCGCCCCGACCGACTCCGTCGGCGTGGCTCGACTGAAGGGCGCGGGCGCGATCATCGTCGGCAAGACCAATGTTCCGCCGTTCCTCGCCGACTGGCAGACCGCCAATCCAGTCTATGGATGCACGAACCACCCTCTCGACCGGACGCGAACGCCTGGCGGCTCATCGGGCGGAGCGGCCGCGGCCTTGGCCGCCGGCATGGTTCCCTTGGAGTTCGGATCGGATATCGGCGGCTCGATCCGCGTGCCGTCGGCCTTCTGCGGCGTCTTCGGCCACAAACCGAGTTTCGATCTCATCCCCCATCGCGGCCATACGCCGCCGATGACCGACGGCGGCGGCGTCGTACTCGGCGTGGTGGGACCCATGGCTCGGTCGGTGGCCGATCTCGAGCTGGCGCTGGGTGTGCTGGCCGGCCCGGAGAAAGATGAGGCCGTGGGCTATCGGCTCACGCTGCCGCCGCCGCGCCACGCCCGCCTCGCCGACTATCGCGTGTTGGTGATCGACGAGCACCCCGCCGCCGCGCTCGACAGCGAGATCCGGGCGGCGGTGAATGATCTCGCGGCGCGCCTCGAGGCGGCCGGGGCCAAGGTTTCACGCAAGAGCGACGCGCTGCCGGACCTCGCCGCAGCCCACAAGCTCTACATGATGCTTCTGTTCGAGGCGATTTCGCGCGGCGCGCCGCCCCGGCCCGACGCCCTGACCGCCCACGCCTGGATGAACGCCCTTGACGCCCAGATCTTCTTTCGCCGCCAGTGGGCG
>DATCEL010000006.1:0-2193 GCA_036510115.1 Caulobacteraceae bacterium | reverse complement strand
TGGCGGGCGCTCGCGACCGCCGAACACGAGGGCCGCTTTACCGCGGAGGGATGGCGCGTTCGCAAGGACGGCGCCCGGTTCTGGGCCAGCGTCGTCATCGACGCCATTCGCGACGAACAAGGCCAGTTGATTGGCTTTGCCAAGGTGACTCGGGACCTGACCGAGCGGCGTGAAGTTCAGCTCGAGCTCGAGAAATCTCAGCAAGCGCTATTCCAGTCTCAGAAAATGGAAGCGGTCGGCCAGCTAACCAGTGGGGTGGCCCACGACTTCAACAATCTCCTGGCCGGGATCACTGGCAGCCTCGACATGATCAAGGCAAGGCTGGCGCAAGGCCGCATCAACGAGTTGGACCGCTACCTCACCGCTGCCCAAGGGGCTGCTTCGCGGGCCGCAAGCCTGACACACCGACTGCTCGCGTTTTCACGCCAGCAGACGCTTGAACCGAAGGCGATCGACGCCAACCGGCTGTTATCGGGCATGGAGGAGTTCCTGCGGAGGACGGTCGGCCCGAGCGTCGCGATCGAGGTCGTGCTCGCGGCAGGCCTCTGGCCGTGTTTCTGCGATCCCAATCAACTCGAGAACGCGATCCTCAACCTGTGCATCAACGCGCGCGACGCAATGCAGGACGGAGGGCGGATTACCATTGAAACCGGCAACACCTGGGTTGACCAGGCTGGAGCGGCGGAACGTGACATGGACCGAGGCCAATACGTGGCGTTGTGTGTCACCGACACCGGCGTGGGCATGTCGCCCGACGTGATCTCACGCGCTTTCGATCCGTTCTTCACCACTAAGCCGAGCGGAAAGGGCACCGGCCTCGGCCTGTCGATGATCTACGGCTTCGCGAAGCAGTCGGGCGGCCAAGCGCAGATCTATTCGGAGGTCGGCCAAGGCACGACTGTGAAGATCTATCTGCCGAGGCACAGAGGCGAAGCTGTGGCCGATGTCGGCGAAGAAGATCGGACAGAGTTGCCCCGATCTGAAGCGGGTGAGATTGTGCTCGTGGTCGACGATGAGCCGACTGTGAGGATGCTGGTCGGCGACACCCTGGCCGAACTCGGCTATCAGGCCATCGAAGCGGCAGATGCGCCGGCGGCTCTCCAGATACTGGAATCTAACGCTAAAATCGACTTGCTGATCAGCGACGTCGGACTTCGAGGCCGCATGAATGGCAAAGAAATGGTGGACGTCGCCCGCGCTCGGCGGCCGAAACTCAAGGTGCTGTTCATCACTGGTTACGCGGAGAACGCGGCCATCACCAACGGGCGTCTGGAACCAGGGATGCACGTACTCAGCAAGCCGTTCCCGATGGAAAAGCTCGCGGCTCGCGTTCGATCCATTATCGAAGCGCCATAGCCGCCAATAGGCCCGCCTGTCGCGCTTCGCTTGTCCACCAGCGATTGGCGCCCTTGGGGTCGCCCGGGAGCACCAGCCGGCGCCCCGGGCGAGAGCTCCGCGCCGGTGATACTCTGGTCTTAGCCCCGTCCGGATTACACTGGTGCGGGCGTCGCTAGGTTTGGGGCCATCATGACCACCGCGGCTGAACAACCCGGCCATCGGAAGTGTCCATGCTTCACGACGTGAAGACGCTCGCCTATGTCCTGCACATTGGCGGAGGCGTGGTCGGACTTGTCGCAGGAACGGTCGCCGTGTTCGCGCGCAAGGGCGGCCGTCTCCACCGCGCCGCTGGAACCGTGTTCTTCGTATCGATGACGGTCATGGCGGCGTTCGCCGCGGTGCTTAGCGTTGTGCTGCCAGACCCGGTGAATCTGTTCATCGCCGCCTTTGCCTTCTACCTGGTGGCGACGGCCTGGTTGACGGTTCGGCGCAAAGCGGGCGCCGTCGGATTTCCCGAAAGGATTCTTCTGGTCGCCGCCCTTTGTCTGTGCGCGCCCTTCGCGATCCTGTCGTTCCAGTTGGCCGCCGGCTTGCCGCCCATGCTCAAGAGCACGGTTCCGCTCAAAGGCCCTGTTCTCATCGCTATCTACGCATTTACCTCCGTGCTCGCGATTGCAGCGATCTCAGACCTTCGGGTGGTTCTGGCCGGCGGAATATCGGGAGCGCCACGGATCGCGCGGCATCTGTGGCGAATGTGCCTGGGGCTCACCCTGGCCACGGGATCGGCTTTCACCAACGGATTGCCTCGGCTCCTGCCGGGTCTCAATCAAACGCCGCTGGTCTTGTTCCTGCCCC
>DATCEL010000005.1:0-2682 GCA_036510115.1 Caulobacteraceae bacterium | reverse complement strand
AAGATGACCGCCATTCCCGATGTGAAGCCCTTCACTGGCGGCGCCAAGGGCATCAAGGTCAATGGCATCCTGCTGACGCCGCTCCCGGTCACCAGGGAGAACCTCAACGTGATCGTCGA
The DNA here is from genome assembly GCA_036510115.1 of Caulobacteraceae bacterium. Taxonomy (GTDB): domain Bacteria; phylum Pseudomonadota; class Alphaproteobacteria; order Caulobacterales; family Caulobacteraceae; genus Acaudatibacter. The sequence goes on along the minus strand of DATCEL010000005.1, from coordinate 2,563 downwards.
CAAGGGCTGGATCACCAAGGCGGAAGTCTGCGCCGGCGTGAAGCCCGGGACGGTGAAGTTCTGCGGTTGAGTTGACCGCGCGAGCATCGAATGAAACAAAAGAGAGCCGCGCCGTTTCCAAAGCGGCGCGGCTTTCTGTTGCAACGCCTGGCCCTGATGGCGGCGGCGTAAGGCGCGAAGATCGGGAGGAGCCATGACCTCTGCGGCGCCGAGCGCAACCAGCGCCGCTCCGAACGAGCCGGCCATTCGACGGTTGCTGAGGGCCACCGAGGTCGACACCCGCATGCTGGGCATGATCGGCGCGCTGGCGCTGATCTGGATCGGTTTCAACATTATTACCTGGGCTCAAAACGGCGAGGGCCTGTTCCTGTCGCCGCGCAACTTATGGAATCTGAGCGTCCAGACGTCGTCGATCGCGGTCATGGCGACGGGCATGGTGCTTGTCATCGTCATGCGCCACATCGACCTCTCGGTCGGTTCAATCATCGGCTTCGTCTCGACGATCATTGGCGTGGCGCAGGTCCATATCCTGCCGGCCTTTCTCGGCCTCGACAATCCGGCGATCTGGATCATCGCCGTTATCCTTGCTTTGGCGATTGGCGCGGCGATCGGCGCCTTTCAAGGCTCGCTGGTCGCCTACATCGGCATTCCGTCCTTCATCGTCACCCTCGGGGGGCAATTGTTCTGGCGCGGCGCCGCGTGGTGGGTGACGACCGGCCAGACGATTGCGCCGCTCGACGATCGCTTCGCGCTGATGGGCGGGGGCCCGCATGGCTCGATCGGCGCGACGGCGAGCTGGATCATCGCGGCGGTCTGCTGCGTGGGCATCGTGCTCGGTCTATACGCCGGCCGGCAGCGGCGGGCGCGGTTCCGTTTCCCGCAACGGCCGATGTGGGCCGAATACGTGATCGCGGTCGCCGGCTGTTTCGTCGTCCTCGGCGCGACCGCGATCGTCAACGCCTATCCCTGGCCCGAGCGGGTCGCCGCGACCTATGCGAAGGCCAACAACATTCCCGTGCCGGAAGGTGGACTGTTCATCTCCACCGGATACGCGATTCCGGTGCTGATCGCGCTCGTCACCGGCCTGGTCATGACTTTCCTCGCCAGGCGGACCCGGTTTGGCCGCTATGTCTACGCCACCGGCGGCAATCCGGAAGCCGCGGAGCTTGCCGGCGTCAACACCAAGACAATCACGATTCTCGTCTTTGCCCTGATGGGCGCGCTGGCCGGAATCGCCGCCTGCATCGATTCGGCGCGGCTCGACTCGGCGACCAACGTGCTCGGACAGTTCGACGAGCTTTACGTGATCGCCGCTGCGGTCATCGGCGGCACCTCGCTCGCCGGCGGCGTCGGCACGGTCTACGGCGCCCTGATCGGCGCGCTGGTCATCCAGTCGCTCCAATCGGGCATGGTGCTGCTTGGCCTGGACTCGGCCTTCCAGCAAATGGTGGTCGGAATGGTGCTGGTCGGCGCCGTTGGGCTCGACACCTTCTACCGCCGCAGAACCGCCAAGGGTTAAGCCCATGGACGCCGCCGCCCAAACCCCGCTGGTCGAGATGAAGGACGTCTCGATCGCCTTCGGCGGCGTCAAGGCCGTCGACCACGCCTATATCGATTTGTACCCGGGCGAGGTGGTCGGGCTGCTCGGCCACAACGGCGCGGGCAAATCGTGCCTGATCAAGATCCTGTCCGGCGCCTACAAGCGCGACAGCGGGCAGATCTTCATCAACGGGCAGGAAGTGAAGATCGACAACCCGCGCGACGCCAAGCACTATGGCATCGAAACGGTGTATCAGGCGCTCGCGCTTGCCGACAATGTCGACGCGGCGTCGAACCTCTATCTCGGCCGCGAGCTGCTCACCCGCTGGGGGACGCTCGACGACGCTTCGATGGAGGCGGAGGCGCGCAAGGTGATGGGGCGCCTCAATCCGAACTTCCGCCGCTTCAAGGAGCCGGTGGTGGCGCTCTCCGGCGGCCAGCGCCAGTCGGTCGCCATCGCACGCGCAATCCATTTCGACGCCAAAGTGCTCATCATGGATGAGCCGACGGCGGCCTTGGGGCCAGCAGAAACCGCGCAGGTCGGCGAGCTCGTCAAGCAGCTCAAGGCGCAAGGCCTCGGCATCTTCCTCATCAGCCACGACATCCACGACGTGTTTGACCTCGCTGACCGCGTGACAGTGATGAAGAACGGCCAGGTCGTCGGAACCGGCCGCGTTCAGGACATGACCAAGGACGAAGTGCTCGGCATGATCATCCTCGGAAAATGCCCGCCTGGCGCTATTCCCGGGCCTGGCGCGATGGCGAGCTGAGGCGGGCTCCAGATCCCCTGATTTCGCACGCTGTTGCGCGACCGTCCGACCGGCTTCGCGCCGGAGCGGAAGGTCCGCGCGATCCGGCGCGCCACGGCGTCTGATCATGTAATCGTAAAGAGCGGCGGCTAGCGCTTGACGAACAAGGGCCGATCAACGCATCCTGTTCCCAGTACAATCATTTAAACCAAATACTCTATACTGTAAGTTGCACAAGGTTGTAAAGGCGATAACTAGCGAGGGGGCGTCCGGGA
>DATCEL010000004.1:0-2304 GCA_036510115.1 Caulobacteraceae bacterium | reverse complement strand
CAGGTCTATGGTCCCGTCGACCGGCCGCGGATTGCCGACCACGAGGGCCCAGTAGGTCTTCTCCGCCCGCCGCCTGGCAAAGGCGCCGGCGAGCTTGGCCGCCGCGTTCGGCGTCTTGCCGAGCGCCAGGGCGCCGGAGGTGTCGCGGTCCAGCCTATGGACCAGCCTCGGGCGCTCCAGGCCCTCGCCCCAGGCGCCCAGCAGGCGGTCGATGTGGTGGTGCGTCTTCGTCCCGCCCTGGACGGCGAGGCCGGGCGGCTTGTTGAGGATCAGCACCTCCTCGTCCTCGTAGAGCGCGAGGGAGCGGGCGAAACGGATGTCGTCGCGGCTGAGGCCCTCCGGTTTCGGCGGCGCGGCGTCGGGCAACGGCGGCACGCGCACAATCTGGCCGGCCGCCAGACGGCTATCGGCCTTGGTCCGGCCGCCGTCGACGCGAAGTTGACCGCTGCGGGCGAGCTTGTGGATCTGGATCTGGCCGAGGTGCGGCCAGCGCCGGCGCAGCCAGCGGTCGAGGCGCACCCCGTCCTCGCCCTCGCCGACGGTCAGGGTCTTGACCTCGCCCATCAGGCATCACCTCGCATGGCGGTCATATAGGGCGTTCGGCCCGAGGCCGTCATCCGCCGATGCGCGCGGCGAGGCTAAGGAAATCCGCCGGCGGCGCGGCTTCGACGCTCCGCTCTCCGCCCGCGGGATGGGGGAAGGTCAGGGCGGCGGCGTGCAGCATCAGCCTGGGTGCCGGCTCGCCGTAAAGCATCAGGGCGCCGCCATAGCGGGCGTCACCGACGATCGGTCGGCCGATAGAGGCCAGGTGGGCGCGCAGCTGGTGCATACGCCCGGTGCGCGGCGACAGCTCCACCAAGGCGGCGGTCTCGTCTGCCGCCAGGGTGCGATAGCGGGTGAAGGCGGTCTGGGCCCCCGGCGCGTCCGCCTCGGCGACGCGGACATAGGCCTCGCGCCCGATGTCGTGACGCGCCAGCGGCGTCTCGATGACCCCGGCGGGGGGTTCGGGCGCGCCAGGGGCGACGATGGCGAGGTAGGTCTTCTTGAACCGCCGAGCCATCATCGCCTTGCCGAGGAAGGCGGCGGCCGGCTGGCTGCGCGCGGTCAGGATGACGCCGGAGGTGTCGCGATCGAGCCGATGCACCAGACGCGGCTTGACCCCGCTGGGCTTGGCGAAGGCGGACAGCAGGTCGTCGAGGGTCAGGGCCGCAATCCGCCCGCCCTGGCTGGAGAGCCCCGCCGGCTTGTTCAGAACAAGGATCTCCGTGTCTTCGTGGATCACCAGACTACGGACAAAGGCGATGCCGGCGGGGCTGAGCGGGCGGGCTCGAGACGGTGTCACCGCCTTTGGGCCGTGCCGGAGCAACCCGAAACCCGCTCATCCCTGCGGGGCGCCAAATCAAACACTCTTCTTGACCCGCAGCCCCGCCCAGCGGTCGAGGCGCTCCTTGACCTTCGCTTCCGCGCCCTCGCCTTTAGGCGCGTAGAACACCCGCCGGGGGACGCCGTCGGGGAAATAGTTCTGGCCGGAAAAGCCTTCCTCCGTCTCCGGATCATAGGCGTAGCCCTTGCCGTAGCCGAGGTCCTTCATCAGCCGCGTGGGCGCGTTGAGGATATGGGCCGGCGGGGTCAGTGAGCCGGTCTCGCGGGCCATGGCCGAAGCGGCGCCAAAGGCCTTGTAGACGGCGACCGATTTGGGCGCCGCGGCCATGTGCACGGTGATCTGGGCCAGGGCCAGCTCACCCTCTGGACTGCCGAGAAAATCGTAGGCGTCCTTGGCGGCGGTGGCCAGGATCAGTGACAGCGGATCGGCCTCGCCGATATCCTCGATGGCCATGCGCACCAGCCGCCGGGCGAGATAGAGCGGATCCTCCCCGCCCTCAAGCATGCGCGCCAGCCAGTAGAGCGCCGCGTCCGGGTCCGATCCGCGCACCGACTTATGCAGGGCGGAAATGAGGTTGTAATGCTCCTCGCGGTCCTTGTCGTAGGCCGGGCTGCGCTTCTGCAGCGCCTGGCTCATTCCGGCGGGGCTGAACGGCTGGCCGGGTGCGATGTTGAACAGGGTCTCGGCCAGAGAGAGCACATAGCGCCCGTCGCCGTCGGCCATGGCCACCATGGCTTCGCGCGCGGCCGGGTCGAGGGGCAGCGTCCGGCCCTCGAAGGCCTCCGCCCGCTGGAGCAGCACACCCAGGGCTTCGGAGCCCAGGCGTCGGAGCACGAACACCTGGCAACGCGACAGGAGCGCGCCGTTGAGCTCGAACGACGGGTTTTCGGTGGTGGCCCCGACGAGGGTGACGACGCCCT
>DATCEL010000003.1:0-2822 GCA_036510115.1 Caulobacteraceae bacterium | reverse complement strand
ATCGGCGCCGACAAGCTTCGCCAGCGTGCGATAAACCTCTTGCATCGGCGCCGAGCGGCCGATGAGAGGCAGGCGTTCGTCGCGCACCGCCCGAGCCTGGGCCTTGACCGCCTCGCCGCTGGCCGGCCGGGCCAAAGCGCGCCTGGCGACCGCGACGATGTCATCGAGGTCGAAGGGCTTGGGCACATAGTCGAAGACGCCAAGTTCGGCGGCGTTGACGGCGGTCAGCAACGTGTTCTGGGCGCTCATCACGATCACCGGCAGCTTGGGTCGCTGCTTGCGGATGCTCGGCATGACATTGAAGACGTTCTCGTCGGGCATGACCACGTCGGTGACGACGAGATCGCCCTCCCCCTCCGACACCCATTTCAGGAGCGTGGCCGCGTTGCCGGTGGCGCGCACCTCATAGCCAAGCCGGGTGAAGGCCTGGGAAAGCACCAGGCGGATCGAGGAATCGTCGTCGGCGATAAGGATCTTAGCGGTCATGGAATCTCTGCGAGCATGGCGTGAGGCGCGATCGGCAGGAGGACACGAAACGCCGTCCGACCGGGCGTCGATTCAAAGTCGACCACGCCGTCGTGTCCGGCGATGAGCTTGGCCACCAGCGCCAAGCCGAGGCCCGTGCCGTGGTCCTTGGTGGTGACGAAGGGTTCAAACAGATGGTCGCGGATCGCGGCCGGCACGCCCGGTCCATTGTCGATCACCTTGATCTCCAGGGGCGCCGCTCGGGCGGGGACGCCGCCGTCAGGTCGCGACCGGGCCCCATGACGGAAGGCGGTGGCGATGGTGATTTCGCCGCCCCCGTCGCCGCGTGCATGCGCGGCTTCCGCCGCGTTCTTCATCAGATTGAGAAACACCTGGATCAGTTGATCCTCTTCGGCGAAGGCTGGCGGCAGCGAAGGATCGTAGGACTCGCGGATGATCAGACCGTCGGCGACGCCGCTGGCGGTCAAGGCGCGGACCCGATCGAGCACCCGGTGAATGTTCACCGCGGTGCGGTTGGGAGCCATCTCATCGCCGAAGGCCTCCATCCGATCGACCAGCCGACGGATGCGTTCGGTCTCATCGACAATGAGCTGGGCGAGCGGCAGATCGGCGGCGGTGAGGTCGGCCTTGAGGAGTTGAGCGGCGCCGCGGATCCCGGCGAGGGGATTCTTGATCTCATGCGCCAGCATCCGGCCGAGGCCGACCACTGATTGCAGGCCCTCCGCCGCGCGTTCGGCGGCGGGTGTAGGGTGCGTCGGCCTCAAGGTCAGCAGCATGGCGTCCTGGCCAAGGCGCAGAGCCGAGCCGTCGGCGACGAAGGGCGCCCGCCCGAAGAGATCGACGTGAAGGCCCCGCTCGCGCACCAGTCCGCTTTCTTCCGAGCAACGCGCGATGAGGCTGAGCAGGGGCGAGTCTTCCGGCAGGGCGCCTTTGAGCCCGCCCCGCGTCAGCAGCGCCAACCCCTGACCGAACAGGGTCTCGGCGGCTTCGTTGACGGCGAGGACGCCGCCCGCTTCGTCGAGCAGAACGGCCGGGTCAGGCCCCAGTTCGAACGCCGTGAGTTTCAGCGCCTCCAGAGACGCCGTTGACCCGCTCACGCGGCGAGCTTTCGATCCGGCCAAAGACTCGCGATAGCCCGGATCACTTCGGAAGGCGCCTCGAGCCGGCACACGCGCGCGCGGACCGCGCGGGGCGCTTCGGTGGTGGCGAGCCATGGCGCATTCTCGACGTAGGCGGCCAGATGCTTGCGGAACATGCGCAGGCCCAGCCGTTCGCCGTAAAATTCGAGACTCCGTTCGAAGTGCCGCCCGACAATAGCCGCGAGCGCCTCGCCCTCCGGCGCGCGGAACACCGTTCCTGCGAGAGCCGCATCGATCTCAGCGGCGATCCATGGACGGCCCGTGGCGGCCCGGCCGATCATCACCCCGTCCGCCCCGGAGAGATCGAGCGCCAGCCGCGCCGAGGCGCCATCGACAATATCACCGTTGACGATCACCGGAATGTCGATCGCCGCCTTCACCGCCGCGACCGCCCGCCAGTCAGCGCTTCCTGAATAGAATTGAGCGCGCGTGCGCCCGTGGATGGTGATCGCCTTGGCGCCGGCGCCCTCAGCGCGCCGGGCGAGCTCAGCGGCATTGAGGGCGGTCTCGTCCCAACCGAGGCGCGTCTTCACCGTTACCGGCGCGCCCTGAGCCTTTACCGCCGCCGCCACCAGGCGCTCGGCGAGAACCAGATCGCGCATCAGCGCCGATCCGCAGGCGATGCCGGTCACGTCCTTGGCCGGACATCCGAAATTGAGGTCGATGATCTGGGCGCCGGCCTCCCGCGCCAGACGCGCGCCGGTAGCGATCCATTCGGGATTGGCGCCCACCAATTGAACGACCATCAACGGCAGGCCGCGCCCCACCGCGGCCCGACGGACCACGTCTGGCCGCCCGGTGACGAAATGCTCGCAGGCGACCATCTCCGTGGCCAGGTAAGGCGCGCCCATCGACGCGGCGACCTCGCGGAACGGCAGATCCGAGATCCCGGTCATGGGCGATATCCACACCCGGCCAGGCACGCACACCTCGCCGACGCGAACCGTTTTGCCTAATTTGTGTTCACTGCTCACGCCGCCTTTTTAGGCAAATGGTCCCAGGCCGTAAAGCGGCGATGGCCACTCCCGCTTGCACCCCGACAAGGCTAAAGGAGCTTGATGGATTTCACCGCCGTCATCGTCGCGGCCGGGAGTGGCGCGCGGGCCGGCGGGGCCAAGCAATGGCGCCGCCTCGCTGGCAAGCCCATCGCCCGCTGGTCGTTGGAGGCTTTTCTCGCCGCCGGCGCGCGCCATGTGG
>DATCEL010000002.1:0-3259 GCA_036510115.1 Caulobacteraceae bacterium | reverse complement strand
TCTCATCGGTCTGCATATATTGGCGGTCATCGCCTGGATGGCCGGGCTCCTCTATCTTCCACGCCTGTTCGCCTATCACACGCGAGCCGAGGCCGGTTCCCAGATGGACGAGACCTTCAAGATCATGGAGGCGAGGCTCGCGACCATGATCATGCGCCCGGCGATGATCGCCGTCCTCATCCTCGGCGCGACCCTGGTCTGGTACGACGCGACGCAGCAGGGCTGGGGCTGGGGTTTCCTGCTACGCCCGTGGATGCTCACCAAGCTCGCCGGGGTTGCGTTCCTTCTCTGGTGGCACCATTTCCTGATCGTCGAGCGCAAGAAGATCGCCGCCGGAACCAGCGGGCGATCGGAGCGATTCTGGCGAATGATGAACGAGACGCCGTTCCTTGCCGCGGTGGTGATTGTGCTGGCCGTGACGACGAAATTCGCCTGAGCGCGGCCAACGCTTTCGGCGACGACATAGCCAAAGCCCTTGACGCGGAGCTCGCCATGGGATTTGTTCCGCCGCGAAGCGCGCCCTCAGCGAAGAGGTTACGCTTTCCCCGCCTCCTCCAGGATCACGCCCTGCCCGATTGAGGCGAGCGCGCGATCCAACCCCGTAACTTCATTCGCCGCCGGCCCGCGTTTTACCCGCCGGAGGCCCGACCAAAGAGCGGCGTCCGCCTCCACAGGTCCAACCCCGACACCCGAATAAATACGAGTGAATTCACACACATGTCAGACACTATAGAGTTTCCCGCCGAGGACGTCGCCGAAGACGCCATCGCCATCATCGATGTCGAGGCCGCCGAGGCCGCCGAGCCCGCCGAACCCACCGAGGCGAGCAAGACGATCACCGCCCTGGGCCTAGCGCGCATGTCGCTGCAGGAGCTGAAGGAGAAGTCGCCCGCCGACCTTCTCGCCTTCGCCGAACAGTTCGACATCGAAAATGCGAACGCCATGCGCAAGCAGGACATAATGTTCGCTATTCTCAAGACCCTGGCCGAAGAGGGCGTGGAGATCTTCGCGTCCGGGACCCTCGAGGTGGTCCAGGACGGCTTCGGCTTCCTGCGCAGCCCTGAGGCCAACTACCTGCCCGGGCCCGACGACATCTATGTCAGCCCCTCGCAGATTCGTCGGTTCGCCCTGCGCACCGGAGACACAGTCGATGGCGGCATCCGCGCGCCGCGCGAGGGCGAGCGCTATTTCGCCCTGGTCAAGGTCGATCAGATCAATTTCGAGAACCCGGAGAATGTCCGTCACAAGGTCCACTTCGACAATCTGACGCCGCTCTATCCCGATGAGCGACTAACCATGGAAATCGAGGATCCCACTCTGAAGGATCGTACGGGCCGGGTGATCGACATCGTCTCGCCGCTCGGCAAGGGTCAGCGCTGCCTGATCGTCGCCCCGCCCCGCGTCGGCAAGACGATCATGATGCAGAACATCGCCAAGTCGATCGCCGCCAATCACCCGGAATGTTATCTGATCGTGCTGCTGGTCGACGAACGGCCGGAGGAAGTCACCGACATGCAGCGCACGGTGAAGGGCGAGGTGATCTCCTCGACCTTCGACGAACCGGCGACGCGCCACGTGCAGGTGGCCGAGATGGTGATCGAGAAAGCCAAGCGCCTGGTCGAGCACAAGCGCGACGTGGTGATCCTCTTGGACAACATCACTCGGCTGGGCCGGGCCTACAACACCGTGGTGCCTTCGTCGGGCAAGGTGCTGACCGGGGGCGTGGACGCCAACGCGCTGCAGCGCCCGAAGCGGTTCTTCGGCGCCGCGCGCAACGTCGAGGAGGGCGGCTCTCTGACCATCATCTCCACGGCGCTGATCGACACCGGCAGCCGCATGGACGAGGTGATCTTCGAAGAGTTCAAGGGCACCGGCAATTCGGAAATCGTCCTCGACCGCAAGGTGGCCGACAAACGCATCTATCCGGCCATCGACGTGCTGAAATCCGGCACCCGCAAGGAGGAGCTGATCACGCCCAAGGATCAGTTGCCCAAGACTTTCGTCCTGCGCCGGATCCTCAGCCCCATGGGACCTCAGGACGCCATCGAGTTTCTTCTCGATAAACTCAAGAACTCCAAGAACAACGCCGACTTCTTCCAGTCGATGAACACCTGACACGCGATCCCCTCCTGCGCAGCGGCGGAGGGAGCCGAGGTGGAGGCGCGACATGGCTTCTGACACGACCAAGAAGATCGCGCTGATAACCGGCGGCAATCGTGGGCTGGGCAAGGACATGGCCCTTTCCCTGGCCCGGGCGGGCATGGATGTCGTGCTGACCTACAATTCCAACCCGGCCGAAGGCGAGGCCGTGGCCGACGAAATCCGCGGGCTGGGCGGCCGAGCGGCGGCCCTGCGCTTCGATCTTTCGGATATTCCGACCATCGACGATTTCATGGACCGGCTCAAGGCCGTCCTGCGCGACACCTTCGGCGGCGCTGAACGCATCGACTTCCTGGTCAACAACGCTGGCATCGGCAAGTCCATCCCGATCGATTCCCTTACGGAAACCGACTTCGACACCTTCGCCAATGTGCACTTCAAGGGCGTGCTCTTCCTGACCCAGAAGGCGCTGAGGATGATGAACGACGGCGGCGGCGTGGTCTTCATCACCGCGGCGGCGGACCGCTACAACGTGCCAGGCTATGGCCTGTACGCTGCCTGTAAGGGCGCGATCGAGGTGTTCTCCCGCTATGTGGCCAAGGAATACGGCCCGCGCGGCATCCGGTCCAACACCCTCGCCCCCGGCGGCGTGGCCACCGATTTCAGCGGCGGCGCGATCCGGAACAATCCCGCGCTGCAGCAGATGGTCGTCGCGCAGACGGCGATGGGCCGCCTCGCCGAGCCTCACGACATCGGCGGCTTGGTGGCCCTGCTGTGCAGCGACGACGCCCGCTGGCTCACCGGCCAGCGGCTCGAAGCCACCGGCGGCTTCAACATCTAAGCGGCCTCACCCGTCGCTTTTACCGCGTCAGCCTCCCGCGGAGGAAGGCCAGGGTACGGGTCTCGGCGCGGGCGGCTTCTTCGGCGTTGTAGTGCTCGCCGCCTGGCCGGGCGAAGGCGTGGTCGCAGCCGGGATAGGTGAACAGCTCGACGAGCGAGCGGTTTTTCAGCGCTTCGATGATCAGGGATTGCGCCGCCATGGGTGTGAACTGGTCTTCCTCGGCGATGTGCAGCAGCAACGGAGTGACCAGGGCGTCGGCCTCGCGCAGGCGCTTCTCGATGCCGACGCCGTAGTAACAGGCCGCGGCGTCGATATCGG
>DATCEL010000001.1:0-2599 GCA_036510115.1 Caulobacteraceae bacterium | reverse complement strand
GGAATCCCGGGCGCCCAGGCCGATGGGGCGGACGCGCTCGTCGGCGAGAAGCTGCTCCCAGAACGCCGCCGCGCTCGGCGCCGAAACCAGGATTTCAAAGCCATCCTCGCCGGTGTAGCCACTGCGCGCCACGCGTACGGCGCCGCCGTCATAGGGCAGACGGGCGTAGGTCATGAACGCGAGCGCCGGCGCCTCGGGGAAGATCCCGCCCAAGACGTCCGTCGCCTCTGGTCCCTGCAAGGCCACAAGCGCGCCGTCGTCGGCCCGGATCAGGCGGGCGTTTTCCCCGGCCGCCTCGGCGATCAAGGCGAAATCGGCTTCCTTGCCGCCGGCGTTGACCACGATATAGAGCCGGCCCTGAAATTCGGCGGCGGAGGGCCGGCCGATCATCAGATCGTCGAGGATGCCGCCATCCTCGTTGAGCAGCAGGGTATAGCGAATCTGCCCGGGCTTCAGGCCGGTGATATCGCCGCTGACCAGGGGTTCGATGGCCGCCGCCACCGCCGCGTGACGGGCTTGCGCCTCGCCGCCGCTCGCCGCCAACTCAAGGAAGGCCGGTCCCATATGCGACACATCGAACGCGCCGGCGTGGGCGCGCGTCCATTGGTGCTCCTTGAGGATGCCGCTCTCGTACTGGACCGGCATGTCGTAACCACCGAACGCGACCATGCGCGCGCCAGCGGCCCTATGGGCGGCGCCGAGAACAGTGGATTTCAGCACTTCGTCGGACAAGCGGAACTCCAGGTCAGCGAGCCGAGGCGCTCGCGCCTCGTCATTCGCCCCCGCTGTCCCTTGGGCCTGAGAGATTCCGGGATCCCGGTCGGCGGGCGCCCTTGCTCCTTCGGCGATCCGCCCGTGGCCGGGCGTCTCTTTCCAGCGTTCGTTCTTCTCGCGCGGTCCGTTTGCCTGAGCGTTTCCGGGGCGGTTGCGCCTTCGGCGCCGGGCGAGGCCCGGACTCTCCCGCGAGAGCGAGGCGGACGGTGGGCGAGCGGGCGCGGCGAGTCAAGCCGGCACGCGCGCGATCTACATCCGTTCCGGCGTGGCGATGCCGAGGAGATCCAGAGCCAGCTCAAGTTGGGCGAGCGCGACTGTGGCGAGGGCGAGGCGCGAGGCGCGCGTCGCCGCGTCCGGCGCGGCCAGGACCGGGCAGGCGGCGTAGAAACGGGCGAAGGCTTGCGCCAGTCGGAAAGCGTGGTCGGCGATGAGGTTCGGCGCGCGTCGATCGTAAGCTTCGCCGAGCGCGCCGTCGAAACTGTCGAGGGTGAGGGCGAGTTCGCGTTCGGCCTGGGCGACGATGACGATCGGACCGGCGCTCGCCCCATCCTGGGCCGCCTTGCGCAAAAGCGATTTCACCCGCACCGCCTGGTAGAGCAGATAGGGGCCGGTCTTGCCCTCGAAACTGGAAAAGCGATCGAGGTCGAAGACGTAGGACGTGCCGCGGTAGTTGATCAGGTCGGCGAATTTCAACGCCGCGACGCCGACCCTCAGCGCCGTCTCCTCGAACGCCTCGGGCGGGAGTTCGGCCCCGAGGTCGGCCGCCCGCAGGCGCTCCCGCGCTTTGGCGGTGACCATGTCGATGAGGTCGCGCAGCTTCAGCACGCCGCCGGCGCGGGTCTTGAATGGCTTGCCGTCGGGGCCATTCATGGTCCCAAAGCCGATGTGCTCGAGCGAGCCCGGCGCGGCGTAGCCGGCGAGATAGGCGGCGCGGAACACGGTCTCGAAATGGTCGGCCTGACGCTGGTCGACGACGTAGAGGAAGAGGTCCGGGGCGAAGAACGCCCGCCGGTCGAGGATGGTGGCCAGATCGGTGGTGCCGTACATCGCCGAACCTTCGGAAGAGATCACCAGCAACGGCGGCGTCGGACGCTTGTCGTCGTCCCTGGCCACGCGCACGATCTTGGCCCCGGCGTCATCGATGAGCAGGTGTTTGGCCGCGAGTTCGGCCACCATGGGCTCGATCAGCGGGTCGACGTCACTTTCACCGCGCCACAGGTCGAAATCGATGCCGAGGGAATGGAAGTCGCGCGCCAGCGCTTCGCGGGTGACGCGCGCGAAGTGGCTCCACAGCAAGCGGTAGCCCGGCCGCCCGGCCTGGAGTTCGAATGTCGCCCGGCGCGCGCGGTCGCGGTAATCCGGGTCGGTCTTCGCCCGGGCGGCAGCCGCTGGATAGAGACGGTCCAGATCGCCAAGCCCAATGCGATCGAAGATGGCCTCCGTTTGCGAGCCATCGGCTTCGATCGCGGCCGCGATTTCTGGATCCTCGTCGCCGCAAGCGACGATCAACAGACCCATCTGGAATCCCCAGTCGCCAAAGTGGGCGTCACCCCGCACCTCGTCGCCGCGGAAGCGGAAGAGGCGCTTGATCGCCTCGCCGATGATCGAAGCCCGCAGGTGGCCGACGTGCATTTCCTTGGCGACATTGGGTCCGCCGTAGTCGACGATGACTCGCCGTGGGGCCGCGACTTTGGCCGCGCCGGCGCGCGGATCGGTGGTCAGCTCGGCCATGCGCGCGGAAAGCGCGGCGCCCGACACCCGCAGGTTGACGAAACCGGGCCCCGCGATCTCGGCGCTATCGACAAGCGGGTGGCCAGCCAAGGCC